>NZ_CP107873.1 GCF_041432505.1 Streptomyces virginiae | reverse complement strand
GGGGGCGTGTGTGGGTGTCCGGGGGGTGGGGTGGGGGTGTTCGGGTGCGGGGGTGATGGTGTGTGTTTCCTGAGGGGGTTTCAGCGCCCTTCCGGGCGCCGCGTGCATGGTGGACTCCCTCGCGGGCATCCAGATTCACGGGGAGCGGGTGTGCCTGAATTCCGGGGCGGCCTTACGGCCGAATTCCGGGGCTTCAGATTCGCCCCATTCCACCGTCGATGATCCGTTCTGATATCTCTGGCGTGCGTCACAGACGGACCGTCACACCCTCCGAACCTGATGACACGTCAGAGAATGGATGAAAGAAATACAGGGCGCCCGGAAACGAATATGACGACACCCCCGAAAAGAAAAAGGAGGCCCTTCCGGGCCTCCCCCATACGGATATCACACCGTCAAAACACCCCACCACCAACCCACTTCCGGCACCGGCCGCCCGTGGCTATCCCCCAGACCGGGAACACCCTGGGGGCGCGGCCACACCCAGGGAGGAGGCCGGCCCCCGTGCACCCGACCGGCACCCCAACCCCACCCAAAAGGCTCAGGGAGTCACAGAGGCCCGATGTCCCGGAAGATCAACCTTCCACGGCCTCGACGAACACGATAGACACAACGTCCCAGCACCCACCGCCGGAAGGGGGTTCCGGCAGTCGCCGAACTCGCACTGCCCAACACCCTTGCAGAAACCGCACACGCAGGAACCCGCCCGGGCGCAGTCCCCATCCGACAGATCCGCGCTCACACGCCGCCCATCGGTCAACACAACCGAACCGTTATAGAAGTTGTGCCGCACGCCAGCCATGAACCACTCCACCTCTCGATAGCGCGTTTCCGGTGTTGATCCGCTGCCACCGCCAACCAACAAGACAACTATAACTGCTACACATACTCAACGTCTACCCCACTCCCGCCCCTGTCGGGACAGGCGCTCGCCCAGCCCCCGGCGGGGGCGGCACTGCCGCTTGGGCGAGCGCGGCCCGGGAGTGGTGAACATGTGGTCAGCCACGCTGAATAGGTGCGCAGCCGCCAACGTGCTGAGATCGTCCTGGCCGTG
Organism: Streptomyces virginiae; assembly: GCF_041432505.1. Lineage (GTDB taxonomy): Bacteria > Actinomycetota > Actinomycetes > Streptomycetales > Streptomycetaceae > Streptomyces > Streptomyces virginiae_A. The sequence continues at coordinate 205,077 of NZ_CP107873.1, read as the reverse complement.
GGGGTGTGGCGCCGGCTCGGGGGCCGGGCCGGCGGTTGCGGCGGCGGCCTCTCCAGGTCCCTCCCGACCCGGCGCCCTGGCCCTGGCCATCAACCGGCCGGCCTCGTCCGGTCGACGTCCACCTCCTCGGCTTCGACCAGAGCCAGGCGCAGCTGTTCCGCCTGCGCGGGCCGTACGGGTGCGGGCAGAGCGACGATGGCCTCCAGCAGGGGTCCGGGCGTGTGGCGGACGTCAGCGTCGTACCAGGAGTCGCTGGCGGGCCGGGAGCGTTGGGTATTCGGTTGGTGGGGAGCATCACGCGGTGCGGGTCCGTCGTATCTGGGGTGACTGCAACCGGCAGGGTCGATGCTGATGTGTCCACGGGTAACTCAGGAGAGAGGAACCGGCCGTGACCGCGCCGACAGCACCGGCACCACCACTCGCCCCGACAACGGCCCCGGCCGCACCCCGACCGAACTACCGGGACCGAGTTCGTGCCCGGTATACGGCCGCCGTAGAGGAGAGGATCGACCAGGCCCGGGCGGCCGCCGTGGAGCTCGGGCACGCCGATGCCGTGCAGTGGGAGGACATACAGGCCGTCTACTCCCGGCCGGAGCGTACTCCGCGGCAGTCCTACAAGGCTGCAGCGCGGCATGTCGCTCGGCCCGCGTTCACCCTGACACTGTTGACGGGGTTCGCGGGTGTGATCCTGCTGTCCTTGCTGATGGGAAACATGAAGGAGCAGGCAGCGGACGCAGCTCGGAAGGCAGCGCCTGCCGGAACAGTGCCGGTCGTGCACGAGGTTCTGACTCGCAGGCAGGAGCTGGCGATCGTTGCCTTCTGCGGCGGCGGCCTGCTTTTTGTCTTCGGGAACTCTGTGCAAAGCAGGGTGTCGACTCAGCGGAAGCGATTGGCTGAGGGCTACCTGCGGGACGGCGAGGAGGTCGTAACGGAGGCGCTGGACGCGCTGCCTGCCCTAGCCGCGGTGGCGTCGGCACCGGTCGGACGTAAGCGTTCCGACGCCCTCGCTGACGCCCACGCCAAGATGTCGGCGTTCATGAAGGCGGTCACCGACAGCACGGGCACCGCGGCCGGCATCACTGGATACGCCGGAGACCAGTCCCGGCTCAAAGAGCACGGGCAGAAGGTCCGCACCGCGTTCACCGACAAGCTCGGCGGCCTCGTGGAGGACCGTGAGGGCACCGTGCGGCAGCTCGCGGGCATGGTGCTGACGGTCGCCCAGCGGCACGCCCAGGCGTCGTACGGGACTCTCCTGGATGCTGGCGACCTGCCCGCCGAGCCGGGGCCGGAGGTAGCTGACCTGCGCGGGATCCGGAAGGTGCTGGGTGGTGCCGCGGTCACCGCACTCGGGGTGTTGGCGCTGGCCGTCTACAGCGGCGCCGACTTGGCGGCTTCGGTCGCTTTGAGCCTGGGCGTGTTCGCCGTCGCCGCGTTCGTGGGCGCAGTGTACACGGGCAGGCTGCACGAGGTGGGGCGGGCCTTTTCGATCTTCAACCGTCACGGCGGCGGCCCGTCGGGGGGCGCTGTCTGACCGCCCCCTCGTGTACGCGCCTCGGCCAGCTCGCGCAGCTCCTCCAGTCGCGTCTGCGTATAGCCCAGCAGGCGCCCGCAGTCGATGAAGTTGCCGTCAACCGTGGCCGGACGCCCCGCGTCCGCAGGAGCTACCGCCAGCGCCACCAGCACCCGGCCCAGGATCCGCGGTCCACTCCAGGGCCCGCCGCGGCCGGGGCGGCGTCCCCGGGGGTCCCTCGGCGGCGGGAGGCCCCCGCACCCTGGGCCGGACGGAAGTCGGTGAACTGCGCCACCCACGTGCCGCCGTCCTGCGATCATCGAGCCGTCCCGACCGAGCGACACGAACTGAGGCAGACCATGACGTGGGTCTACGCGGAACTCGCCAAGGAAGCCGGCAAGCGGGGCGGCCCCGTCGCGCTGCGGTACTTCTACCGCGGGCAGGGCGTCATCATCGGCGCCGCCCTCACCGGCGCCGGCGTGGCCGGGACCGTGCTCTACGACAAGTGGCACGCCCGCCGCGCCGCCGCCAAGCCAGCGCGCCAAACCACAGAGACACCGACCCCCGGCGCATAAGCGATCACGCCCCCGGCGGCCCGGTTGCGGGCTGGTGGGGAGCAGCCTTCCGGCTGCTCCCCCAGGGGGCCGTCAGAGGCCAGCGAGGGTCGCCAGCATGGCGAGCACCTTGTCTTTGTCGAGCGGCAGGGCCTCCTCTCCCCCTCCTCGTCCGCTCCACCCGTCGGCAGAACGGGGCCGTGGCGGGGCGTGTCGTACGTCCACGGCTCGGCTGGGCGATGTGGAAGGTGCATGCCGCCGATTCCCCTACGCTCACCCACATGGATGAAAGACCCGCCCGCACCGGTGCCACATCCGCCCGAGACCACCGCGACTGGTGGATCCTCTGCAGCATCGCCGGAGCCGTGGTGATCGGCACCGCTGCGTTCCTGGCCGGCCGGGCCTCCGTCGACACCCCTGATTGTGCGGCCGCCAAGGCCATGGCCGCCGAGAGCCACAGCGACATCTTGGCGGCTTCGGCGCTGGCCACCGCCGAGGAGCGGCAGCGCGCCGGCCGGGAGCCGTTCCGCATGTACGGGAACGCGGTGACCATGAACCCGGGCTGCTTCTCAGCCAGCGAACGCGAAGACGCGCAGGCGGGTCTCGACGCCCTGACGCAGATGGGCGGCTGACCCCGCCCGGTCAGCCCTCAGAGGGGGGCGCTGCTTCGGCGCGGGCCGCGGTCTTCACGGCCTGCTCCACCTCATGCCGCGGCATGCCGGTCTCCTTCGCGTACGCGGTCACGGCGGCGTGGACCGTCTCGACCGCGTCCAACCACGGCTTCCATCCCTCCGCGCTGTACTCGCGGGTGGTGGCCTGCTGCCGCGCCATGTTGGCCTCGCGCTGAAGCTGGACGAGGTGATCCGGGAGTTCGATGGCCATCGCGTGATCCTAAGGTCCGGCATCCGACTCACCTTCGGGACCCGCAGCCCACGCTTCTGGGCCGCCGTCCCGCCACTCCATCAGCGCATCCGCCGTCGCAAGAAGGGCACCCGGATCGCCCGCGCCGATGCGCGTGGGACGCAGCGTACCTGCACCCCACACCAAGTTCGGCTAAACCGCCATGAGGCGAAAGGCGCGCTCCTCCCGCTCGGCCTCGGCTTCGCCGAAGCTGCGGGCAACGCCCTCGCGCACGCCCTCGCCGAAGGCGCCGCCCGCCTCAGCCGAACGGCCAAGGGCCTCTCGGGGGAGGCTGCCCTGGGGCCCGGCCCGCGCCGTGGCCCCAGGGCTTGCCGCTCAGGTGCGCACAGTGGGCGCCGCGACGTAGTCGACGCCCCACTCCGGCGGAACCGGCTCACCGTCCGCGTCGGTGCAGTAGATGTCGAAGACCTCGGCCGCGTTGAGCGGCTTGGCGTAGAACTCAACCAACTTCCAGCCGCACACCTGGGAGGTCTCGTCGGCGAAGTTCGTACGCATCACCGCGCCCCCGCCAACGGATGCCGCGAGGGTGATGATCATCATCGCCTCAAGGGCGGCGTCCGGGTCCAGGTCGGTCGTCTCGCCCTTGTTGTGGAACGGCACGGTGATCCCGAGAGAGTCACCGTTCGCCGAAGCCGCGACGACGAGCACGTGACAGCCGTCCCCCGCCGCGTCGAGGAAGCCCATGAACAGCGCGGCGGCGCGCTGGATCTCGTACGGGGTCTGGTTGTACGACGTGATTGCCATGCCGATTCCTCTCGGTCTGCTTCCGGTTTCCTGGTCGGCTGCCACCACCGACCAATGAGACAACTATACCTAGCATTCACCACTTTCGGGGAGATGGCGTGGATCTTTTTCAAGGAATGTCCGCACGTGAGAAGGGCTGCAACCACAGCGCCCCACCCCCCAATCCGGGGAAGGGGTGGGGCGCCGATCCCGGCGGTCAGTCCTCGTCGGGCAGGGAGATCGTGATCACAGGCTCCCCTTCGTCGCCAGGTCCGCACGTGGCGAGCAGCCATGTCTGCTCGCTCTCGTGGCTCTCTCCGTCGCGCGGGACGCGGTAGAGCTCCACGGTGCAGGACCTCCCGCCATCGGACCGCCGGATGGCGTAGTGGGTCATCCAGAGCACGTCCCAGAGGCGCCCCGACTCGTCCTGGTAGGTCTGCCGGTTGTCCTCGTCGGTCCAGGCGACGCAGTCGGCCCACGCGGCCGCGGTGAGCGCCACCGGGACCCCGAACCCGGCCTCACGGGCGATGTCGTCGCCGACGGCGACCAGGACACCGTCGGCAAGGGCGTCGGCTCGGCTGTACCCATGGATGACCTCCCCGAAGAGGTCGGCCACGGAAACGGCCGGCCGCTCCGGCTCGGGGGTCCAGCGCATCGCGTCGGGACCCAGGCTGTCCGGGTTGGCGGTGCCGTCGATGAGGGTCTTGTCGGTCATGGGCTGCCCTTTCGTGAGCGGTGTTCTCGGCGGCGGCGGGGTGCCACTCCCCGCCGCCCGGGGCGGGGCGCAGCCGGATGGCTGCGCCCCGAGGGAGGGTCAGGCGTTGGCGGCCGACCGGGTGATGGACGCGCGGCGCACGTGGTGCACCACGCAGGCGTCCGGGTCCTCGGCAAACGGGTCGGTGAGGTGGTAGCGGGTGTCGGCGCTCCCGAGGTGGTCCGCACGTTCGCAGTAGAAGCAGTCGCACAGCCGGGCCAAATAGAAACCGTGGTGCTCGGGCTTGCTGCCGTGGTAGAGGACCAGGTCGCCGGGCTCGACGAGGTCGAGGGTGCGGAGCAGGGTGTCGGACATGAGTGTCTCCTCACGGCTGTGCGTGGATTCGGTTTGTGATCGACTGCCACCGCCGACCAACAAGACAACTATAACACATGTGAATCACATTTGGTGTCCTCATCAGCCCGCCCACCTGGGTGAATTGGCAGCCGCCCGTCTTCCGCCGGCGGCGTAGGCGCCGCCGGTGCTTCTCCCGTGGCCGTGGCCGGCGCGGCTGGAGCATGCCGCGGCCGGCGCGGAGGGTGCGGGAAGGAGTCCGCCACGGGCTGCCCGGTGCACCTGCCGACCGGAACACGAGTGCGCCCCCACCGTGCGGCAGGGGCCACGGTGGGGGCGCAGGATGGGCGTCTAGCCGGTCGTGACGCTGGCGCGTACGGCCGCGACGGCGGCGGCGTCGTCGGCGGCGTCGTCGGCGGCGTCGGCGTCGGCGTCGGCGTCGGCGTCGGCGTCGGCGTCGGCGTCGGCGTCGGCGTCGGCGTCGGCGTCGGCGTCGGCGTCGGCGTCGGCGTCGGCGTCGGCGTCGGCGTCGGCGTCGGCGTCGGCGTCGGCGTCGGCGTCGGCGTCGGCGTCGGCGGCCAGGTCGGGGGTGTGGGAGTCGTACAGGACGGTGAACTCGACGCCGTCCTCGTCATAGACGCAGGCGAGCCAACCGGCGTGGTCGGTCAGCGGGTAGTCCACCTCGGCCTCGTGCCTGTCCTGGCCGGTGAGCAGGACCTCGCCGCCGTCGGGGGTGGGGACGGCGATCCAGGAGCAGCCGGAGCCCGGGTGTGCGCCCCTGGTGGCTTCGATGCCCGCCTCGGCCAGGACCCGCTGGAGGTACTCCCCGGCGGTGTCTTCCTCGGCGTAGCCGAAGTCGCGGCAGAACGCGTAGGCCAGGTCCGCGGCGGTGTCCGGGTCGGGGGCGTTGAACTCCTCCGCCCACCGGGTGAAGTCCTCCTCGCTGGTGGCCAGCAGCTCGACCTGGTCGGCGAAGGTGCCCGCGACGACGGCCGCGATGAGCAGCTCCGTGCGGTCGACGTCGAGGGTTAGGCCGATGACGGTGTACGTCTGCGTCGCGGTGGCGGTCATGCGATCGGCCGGAAGCTCGCGGCGTCGACCGCATGGGCGCCGAGGTCCCCGAGGAAGGCCGCGACGACGTAGGCGCCGTGGTCGCCGCCCCAGAGGGTCTCGGGGGTCTCCCCGTCTTCCTCAGCGCGCCACGGGAAGGCCTCCAGCACCGCGGCGGCCGCGTTTGCCTTGGCTTCCTCGAAATCCGCTCCCTCGGCGACGACCGCAAATGAATCGGCGAGATCCCAGACTTCGTACCAGTCTCCGATGATGGTGTATTTCACGGGTTTTCCTTTCGTCGAATTCGAGGGCCCCGGGAATTCGGTTCCGGGGCCCGGAGTGACCTGCGTTCAGCCGCGCGGTCCGGGGATGGCGCCAGGGCGATGGAAATAGCGATCGAGGAGCGCGAGCGCCTGGTCCTCGGTGAGGCCGAGCAGCGCACCGTTGAACGTGGACCCCGTGAAGACGGCCGCCCCACAGACCGGGGCGGGCGCGGACTGGAAGGCACGGAGGAGGGAGCGCGCGGGCACGTTGCTTGCCAGGCCGAGCGGGACGGCCAGCTCGTCGGTCCACATGATCAGCCGGGTGGTCACGTCAACGCATCGGACCTGGTCAGCGTCCAGCGCGTCCTGCGGGCGCATCTCGGAGCCCCAGTCGAGCAGGCGGAATCCGCCGGTGGGCTCGACCCGAAGGGCGTAGCTGTCCTGGAGGAGCGTGGGCATGGGGGTCCCCTTTCCTGGGAGTTGGTTTCCGGTGCGGGTCGGCTGCCACCACCAACCCGCAAGACAACTATACTCGCCACTCATCACTTTCGGAACGGCGCAGGGCCGCTATTTCCCCTGTTCAGCGGCATGCCCGAGGGGTGCCGGCGAAGCCCGCGCCCGTGCCGCCGGCCCGTCCCCTGCTCCAGGGCGCCGGCGTTCGAAGCGCCGGCCGCGCGGGCGCCGGCGGCGGCCGCGGTGGAGGCTCCCCGGCCGGCCGAGGGCGAGCCCCGGCCGCGTCCACGGCGCCCGGCCGCCCACGGCCGGCGGGATGCACCTGGGCGGCCGGGCACGGCTGCGCCCCGGCGCAGCTGGTGGGCCGTGCCGGGGCGCGAAGGGGTGCGGGGCTATGCGGTCAGGGTCCAGGGGCCGGTCAGTCGCGGCGGGCCCGGCCGGTGGGGGTTGAGGTCGACGGCCACGTCACCGTCGTCCGTGTGGACGGTGAAGACCGTGGCCCAGGACGTGGGGTCGCGCTGGACGGCGAGTGCTTCGTAGGCGGCGTGTACGGGCGTGTCGGCGCCGATCTCGATGGTCCAGGTGACGCTGTACTCCGGCATGTGCTTCGTGCCTTCCCGGGCGCCCTCAGCGCCCGCGTGTCGGCTCTCGGGAGGTCTAGGCCGGTTCGTTTGGATCACTTCCGCTGGCCGAGGTCATCGTTGATGATGTCCATGTGAATAACCGCATCAGCGCTCTGATCTCGGCCTTCGGTGTTCTTGCCAGCGTGATGCTGCTCGTTTTTGCCGTTCGTGAGTACCGCTCTGGGGCCTCGGTTCTCTGGCTTGTGGCTGGAGCCGTGATCTTCCTCGGCGCTTCGTACACGCTCGTGCGGGACGCGCGGCGACTCCGCGCTGGGCCGACCGCCTGACAGCGGCGTCGTTCCAACCAGCCCCGCCAGTCGTTGTTCGGGTGTGCCGTTGACTGACGCGCAGTGCGCGCGAATCGAGCCGTTACTCCCAAACCGGACGCCACGGCGGGGTGGCCGGTGGCGGGATCACCGCGAGGTGATCGATGCAATCGCCTGGAAGTTCCAGACCGGATCGCAGTGGGTTCACCCCCCTGAGGAGTACGGCAACTGGCGAGGCGTCTACAACCGGCTGCGGATGTGGGCCGTCGACGGCACGTGGGAGCGGGTGTTCACCGCGCTGGTCGCACAGGCCGACGCCGACGACGACCTCAAATGGGTCGTCTCGGTCGACTCGACCGTCGTGCGGGCACACCAGCACGCGGCCGGAGCCCGCAAAAAGTGCCCCGGCCGGCGAACCGGCAGACCACGCCATCGGCCGGTCCCGCGGCGGACTGACCACGGCGCTCCGGACCCGAGCGGATCCGGGGCGCTGTTCTGTTCAGGCTTCGACGTAGGCCACGATCGTGATCGTCTGCAGGGCCGCCGACGGGACAAGCTCACCCAGGCACAACTGAACGCCCTCGCCGAGCTCGGCATCGACTGGGCCTGACACCGCCTTCGGCCGGTCGTGAGCCGCCAGAGCCGCCGGGCCATGAGGCCTTCGGGACTACGTCCCGAGGGCCTCCGGTCATTCCTGCACGTTCGTCAGCCAGGGCATTTCAACGTCGAAGAACTTGATGACGGATGTGACCAGCATCAGCCCGTAGACCGTGTTCACGCGGGAGTACTGAGTTCGGGAAACTCCGCGAGCCGTCTGACATGCTCACGCCAAGTACTTTCCACAGAACGGCGCCCCGATCCCCAGGGTGTTCGGCCGCCATCCCAGTCGCGGGCGCGGGGCCATGCAGGAAACGTCGTGCTGCTGAGCAGGACCTGCCAGGAGCCTGCACCGGGTACTACCTTCAGGCAGTGCGCCTCATGACGATCTCCGGGCCTCCGGGCGTCGAGAACGTGAGCCCCGTCACCGTCGGCGGTGTCGCACCCAGGAGCCCGGACTCACACTGAGTGTCTCGGGCGGTGACCTCCATGAACTCAGGCGGGCCCATCGCGCGGAAGACGGGCACCGTCAGCACCAGATTCCCAACCGAATCGGTCGACTGGATCTTCGCTGAGCCCATCGCCTCGTGAGTACCTGAAGTGCCCGACGCCTCCAGCTGCATGGCGTACACCCCCCGCTTGGGGAACGTCAGCGTGTAGGTGATCTGGCTGGGACCGTTACCGATGAGCGCTGTCCCAGTGAACGTACCCGTGTAATCGTCGAACGCCCGGCCACACGCATTGGCGGCGAGCGCACTGCTTGCCTGAGATACCCCCGGCATGATGCCGCACATCAGCGCCGCTCCGGCGGCGACGGCGAAACTCCTGCCCAGCACACGAGCAGACTGCATGAAGGCTCCATTCCTGTGGCACTCCGGCCGAAGCCGCGGAGGAGCACTTCGTGTGCCGCCTCTGAGCTTGATACTGGATCAGCTTCCCGGGCACTCGCCACTCAGCAAAGCCGAACGGGCTCGACGCACCTGTACGGCGCGACCATTCAGGGGAGAACGCTCGGCAAGACGAGCGATCGGGGACCACCACGCGCTATCCGTGACATCCATCCGGCGGACGATGCCCAAGAAGCGCCGCCACACGCACCATGACGTGAGCTTGAACCATTCCTCTTCCCGTACCCCGAGGTCACGATGTCAACTGCACTCCAGCCGCCACCTCCCACCCAGCCACCCTCGCCGCGCCCGACTCCGCCCGCCCTGCTCACCTACCTCATCGCCGCCATGCTCATTGCCTCAACGCTCGTTCTCTACAGCGCGCCCCCCAGTCACGCGTCCCCCGGAAACCACCGGCCGGCGACGTGGAACATGCAGGGCTCCTCGTCCTCAAGCGACAGCAAGTGGACCAACACCGTCCAGCGCCTATCCGTAGGCGGGGAGAACTACCTACCGCACCCCGTCCTCGCCCTCCAGGAAGCCGGTCCCCTCAACAGCGTCCCCGGAACACGCGTTGACGGGGGCACGATCACGGTCAACGGACGACAGGCGACATACAGCTACGAAGTACGCGAGTGGCGCATCGGCAGCGCACGCCGCGGCCAAACCGTCTATGTCACCCACATGACCACTGATCCCACCGGCAACCGCAACAACGTCGCCTTCGTCACCCATGAACGGCCGACCAACTTCAGAGCAGTAGCGGCACGTCAAGCCAACGGCACCCATTGGGGCATGCGGCCCGCCCTCGGCGTCCAGCTACCCGACGGCAGCTGGTTCTACAGCTTCCACGCCAGCTCAAACGGCGACAACAACAGCAACGACGCCCAAAACATGATGGTCGAACTCAACTCCTACGGCGGATCATGGGCCGTTCTCGGTGACTTCAACCGCCGACCCGAAAACCTGGTTCTCCCAGCCGGCACACAGGCCTACACCAGCGGCCAGGGCACCCAGCAAGGCGGCGGCGAGCTCGACTACATGGTCTCCAACGACAGACAGACCATGACTGGATGGACCGGGCGCCGCCTCGCCGGCGCCGGATCCGACCACTACGTCATCGAATTCGGCCTCCGCGCCAACGCAGAGAATCAAGTAATCAACGAGGAAACCGGCAAATGTATTGATGCCGATCTTAGCGGTTACGTTTCCTATGTCGTCCCATGTAATGGCTCCTTCGCACAGAACATCCAGTACACAGATCTCCATCTTAAGACAAAAACCGTCGAAGACTGGTGCGTTCGACACCCTGACGATTTTTTCGAGGTAGCCAGGTGGGACTTCTGCTCAGCCGGCGACCCTAAACAGATCTGGGACTACCACGGCTTCCCAATGCAATTGCACAGTAGCTACAATTTGGCTCGCTGCCTCCGCGAATGGCAAAGTAGACTTGTTGCCACACTTTGTGAGGACATCCCCAGCGAGGGATGGGTAACCACCTCGACGGCGCCGTATTTCTGGGGTTCCGTGCCGCGTATCGACCCCTCCCCCGGCACAGAAAACAACCTAACGGGCGGAGGTTCCACCCCGCCTCCCTCAGGCTTCTGCCCCATGCCGGCGAATCCCCAGCTTGACCCGTGTCAGCACATCTCCAAGCGGAGCATCGCCGACGTCCCCGTCCTCGACCAGACCACGGCCGAAAGTCCCCTCCAGGTCCACGGCCAAAGCGGCTACGCGCCAACGAACCTCGCAGTCGGCGTCGACGTCCAACACACGCATCGGGGCAACCTCGTACTGAGCCTTGTCACCCCGAACAATTCGGTCTACCCGCTTGAAAACATCGCGGACAGCGACAGCAACGACCACGTCTTCAAGACATACACCGTGAATGCTTCAACCCACATCGCAAACGGCACATGGAAACTGCGGGTGCAAGACATCGCTTCCGGCAACGTCGGCACCATCAACGCCTGGAACCTCACCTTCCCGAACGGCACCGCCAACACATCAACCACCCCGCCCATCCTCGACCACCACGAGAACTTCAGCCACGCCCTCACAAGCAGCAACAGCGGCTCCGCACCGACCAACCTCGGAGTGAACGTCTACCTCACGCACCCACGACGCGGTGACCTCGTCATCAAGCTCTACGGACCCAGCGGGCGCTCCTACACCCTTGAGGACTTCGCCGACAGCGACACGACCGCCAACGTGTACAAGAACTACACCGTCGACGCCTCCTCCGAGACCGGCAGCGGCCTGTGGAGACTCAGCGTCACCGACATCACGACCGGGAACACCGGCACGATCGACGCATGGGGCCTTTCATTTCCGCGCCCATCCCCGTTCTAGACACACCCAAGCAGGTGTCGTGAACCGCCCCGCGTCGAATGGAGACTCGATTTCATGAAAGCATCGAGTCATGGCACGACAGGCCGACTTCTGAACGGGCACGGCGTCGGCATGCAACCGCCTGCGGCCCCGGAACGGGACTCCGGCGTATGACGAAGGGCCGCGACGAGATGGTGCCCGTCAGACAGCACATGGCCAACCTCCGGCGCAAGGGCGCCAAGAACGGCCTGGGCAAAGACCCGGACCGCGCCGCGGAACGCGCGGCGCAGCTGACCGCGATCGACGAGGACTGGGACTGCCCGTGGCCGCTGGACTGGCAGCGGCACTACCGCCTCCTGGCGGACCGGCTCCAGCAGCAGAAGGAGCCGGCCATCTGGGCGCGGCTGCTGCCCGAGCAGCAGGAGCGGCTGACCGCGCTGGGCGTGCGGACCGACCAGGCGCCCTCTCCCGCCCCTGCGGCCAGTCGTGGGGCGAAGGGGCCGAGCAGGGCGCAGCAGGCGTTCCAGCGGGGCCTGGCGGCGCTCGCGCAGTGGGTGGAGCGGGAAGGCACGGACCGGCCGGTCCCCAGGGCCCACGGCGAGGAGATCGCGGTCGAAGGCGAGGCGGAGCCGGTGATCGTGAAGCTCGGCGTATGGGTCTCCAACACCAAGAGCCGACGCGACAAGCTCACCACCGACCAGCTCGACTCGCTCGCGAAGCTCGGCATCGACTGGGCGTGACAGGCTGCCCGGCTCGTCGTTGAGCGGGGAGGTCAGCGAAGTGGAGGCCCCAGGACGTCGTGACCCCCGGGGCCTTCCAGGTGGAGGCCGCGAACCGCGCCTCCACCGGGCCGATCGCGCGGTGTACGGCGTATGCACTCAGGCCGCGCTTCAACTCCGCCCGGGTGTCGAAGAGGCGGATGCCCCGCTCGGCCAGGAAGACCGTCCAGTCCCGCGCGACCCGCGCATAGGTCTCCCACGAACCCGGCGCCGGACAGCCGAGTGCCGGGAGCTCCTGGAGCCACCGGTTGAGCACTGTTGTGGTGCGAGGACCAGCCGCGTCATCGAAGCGGAGATCCTCGTCGATCAGAACCGGCATGCGATCCGGGATGGTCGGCCGGCTCGAGAGCCCCCAGGACTCCCAGTCGGTCGGTGAGAAGTAGGTCGTGAACATCTGCGAGACCGTACGTATGCGACTCGGGCCGTCGCAACACGCAAACTCACAGGTCAGAGGTGGCGGATCCCGGGATGAGACATGACCACTCATCTGACAGAAGGGCCGGCGAAGACGCCGACGACGCGCTCGCGGTCGCCCTCGCGGGGGCGCCGGAGCCAGCGGCCGGGCCAGGGCGCGGCCATCTCGTCCAGTTCGGCGAGGACGTCCGCGGGGATTTCGGCGCCGAGGTCGAGCGCGAGCTCGGCCAGGCACACCGGGCAGGTGCGCTCCTCGAACCAGTCGACGCAGGTGACGTAGCTGTGCCAGTCCGTGAAGCCGCAGCGAGCGGTGGTGTCGCCGTGGTCGGGCAGGAGGTGCACCAGGCCCTCGGCGTCGGTGCCGAAGCCGGTGACTCGGATGGGTTCGGCGCTGCGTTCGGCGGTCTGAGCGTCCGTCATGAGCTGCTCCCCTCGTATCGGCCGGTGCGGCGGCCGCGTGCTGTGCCTTCGGTCGCCGGTCGGGTGCCACTCCCGACCGGCGAGATACCTATAACCGCAACACATCACTTTCGGTAGTGGGGGCGCTCCTCTCCCCTTTCGCGTGTCGTCTCGACGGTCAGGCGGCCAGGACGAGGGCCAGCCGGCGGAGGTAGTCGGCCGCGGCCTCCTCGCCGACGTGGCGCCGCAGCGCGTCTCCGCGCGCCCAGACCAGCGGACCTTCCTCCGCCTCGACGCGTGCCGCCTCGGCGACGATCTCGGCGACGCTGAGCTTCTCCCTGAAGCGGTGACCGATCTGCTCTTCCAGCGCGACGTACCGAGCGGGCAGGTCCAGGCCCAAGGCCCAGCACAGTCGTACGGCGCGCACCAGGACGTCCCGGCCGGCGAGCACGCAGAAGACGCAGGACAGGCGGGGGATGACGGCGTCGTAGACGGGGTGGTACTCCAGGGCGGCGTCGGCGATCTGCTGCCAGACGTCGGCCTCGGAGAGCTCCAGGATCGGATGCCAGGTCAGGACCATGCGCTGCCCGGTGCTCGCACGCATGTCGATGGAGAGCGGCAGCTTCCGGGCCCGGGCGGGGGATTCGGCAGCCCGGATCCCGAGGGCCGAGAGGATCAGGGCCTGCTCGTCCAGGCCGAGAGCGTCGGTGATCTGCTTGAAGAGCGGGGCGATCTTGTCCCGCTTCAGGGTCGCAGTGCACAGCCGGCGGGCCGCGTCGGGCCACATGCCGCGCTTCTCGACGAGGCCGAGCAGGCCTCGGTCGGCCTGGACCACGATGAACTCGACGCCCCAGCGTTCGGCCTGGCGCTGCGCGAGCTCGCGCACACCCGGCCATTCGGACTCCTCCCCCAGGTCCGCGTGGACCATGACCACCTTGTCCAGGCAGCCGGCCTCGGCGGCCAGGGTGACCACGCGGTACGCGCAGACGAGCGAGTCCTTGCCAGCACTGGTCGAGATGAGGATTTTGTCCGCGGCCAGGATGAGCTCGCGGGGTGTCTGGGCCAGCTCGCCGAGGAGGGCGGCCGCGACGTCGGACCGGCGCCCGCCGCCCGTTCCGCGGCCCGGCGCGTGCGGGGTGTAGAGCGCCGCGAGGGCGCGGTTGGCCGCACGGGCCGCGGTGAAGGTCCGGCGAACCTTGGCCCGGGCCTCCCGCTCGCGGCGTACGAGGCCGGCGTGAGCGGCCTGGGCGGCCGCCAGCTCGTCAGCGTCGGCCTGCAGTTGCTGATCGTGGGCGATACGGGCGCGGTCGGCGGCGGTGGCCTTGGCGGCCCGGGCGCGGGCCCGGCCGGCGGCGGTGTACGCGGCGTCGGCCTGGTGGGCGCGCCGGATCCCCTCCAGCAGCTGGCGGCGGGTGGGCATGTCCATGGGACTCCTCTGGGTGCGGGGTGGTGAGTTCGGCGCCGGGCGGCTGCCACTGCCGCCCGGCCAGGGGGTGGATCAGAAGGTGCAGAACCTGCGTGCGACCGGCAGGAAGTTCCCGCGGCGGCGCCGGCTGAGCCGCTCGGTCACCTCACGGGCGCACCGGGCCGCGTCGGCGGCCGCGTCGAGCGGCGTAGGGGAACCATCGACGAGGGTGGTGAGGTAAGTGCCGTCGGCGGCGTGCAGGTGCGCGGACCAGGGTTCACGGTGGTCGGCCGCGGGCCGGTCGGCGCGCTCGCCGGCGTACATCAGGATGTGCAAGACGCCGTAGGCGGCGTCCTCGTCGTCCGGGGCACCCGGGTCGGCGGCCATGATCAGGAAGGTCATGCCGACCTCCTCTCCGGGGAAGGCGTGGCGGCCCAGGGCGGCCAGTTCGGCGCGCAGCAGGTCGCCTTCGGTGGGTTCCATCTGGTTGGTCATCTCATTCCTTCGTATCGAGCAGGCGGGGACGTCTCGCCGTGCGGGCCGGTGTCGTGCGCCTGAGGCCGGACCCCGGCGTCCGGCCTCGGGTGAGCCGGACGCCGGGGTGCGGGGCGCTGTACGCCCCGCGAGGTCCTACTGAGCGACGGTCGGCCGGTTGTAGGGGCGGGCGTTGTCCACGGCGACGGCGGCGGCGAGGCGCCCCCACTTCAGGTGGAGCTTGAATGCGGCTTCCAGGTAGAGCGCCGCCGCCTCCGGCCGCTCACCGGCTCCCGTCAGGTGGCGCTCGTGGAAAAGCTGGAGGGCGCCGCGCAGGCTGGTCTCCTGGGAGGCGAGCTGGATGCTGACGGGGTGCAGGGGCCGGGGCAGTTCGAGGGTGCCGAACACGGCGCTGGTGACGTACTGGCCGAGGCATGCGGGGAGCCCGGTCGCCGTGTTCTGCGCGACGACGTCTTCGGCGATGGACAGGAGCAGGGAGGCGTCGAAGGGGATCGTGTTGGTGATGACGACACCGTCCAGGACCGGAGGGAGGTCGGTCTCGAAGGCCAGCGCGACGTCGTCGAGGAGTTCGGCAACCATGGTGAGCGCTTCCTCGGCAGGGTGGTTGAGCACGCTCCTCTGTCGGGCGATACCGGCGATGGCGCGGGCCCGGGCGGCGGCGTGCAGGGCGTTGGGGAGCGGCGTGCTGATGATCATGACTCTCCGAAGGGTCTGAGGATGTGTGTCCGGTGTGGTCGACTGCCACCGTCGACCACGAGACAACTATACTCACTATTCATCATCACGCAAGGGCTCGCCCTTGCCTCCTCGGCGAATCCGCAGTCGGCACCGACGTTGCTGCGGGCGGCCATTGGCAGTGCGCCGCCTGGGCGCAGCGCTCCGGACGCGGGCGATGGCGGCGGAGGGGAAGGGGGGCTGCCCGGCCCCGTGGGGCCGGGCGGGGGCCGTCAGCAGGCAGCCTCGGGGTCATCGGCCGTCGGAAGGGGCTCCCATTCCAGGGAGCGCGCGGTCTTGCGGGAGCGGCCGTCAACGGCGACGGTCACGCCGTCCCGGTACGCGCGGCCGCCGGCCATCCGTACGTCCACTGCTTCGACGGTGCCGGTCTGGCCGCTGGCCACGTGCCTGACCCGCTCGCCGATGGTGCGGGCCAGGTCTCCTCCCCTCAGGCGCCGCGCGGTGAGTCGGCGTCCGGCCTGCTGGACCAGGCGGCCGACGCGGGTGGCCAGGGCGGCCGCGAAGGCCGCGTCGGAGTCCGGGGCCTCGACCCTCAGGAAGCAGCGCCCTTCGGGCAGGCCGGTGTGGGTGATGGTCCAGGTGTCGGTGATCGCGCCCCGGGCCTGGTCGGCGGCGGCGTCCTGCTTGGCCGCGGCATCCAGGGTCGGCACGTGCCAAACGTGCAGGGAGGAGTGCTCACCGGGCTCGACGACCCAGCCTTCGGTGCGCTCGAACAGCTCCTTCGCGACGCTCAGCCGGGCCAGGGGCGGCCGCCCGTCGGCGCTGGTGCTCAGCCTGCCGCCTTCGACCCAGGCGACGGCAAGGCGGCCGCTGGTGCCGTCCGGCCGGACCCAGTAGCCGGCCACCTCGCCGAGGTCGTCGGGGCCGGTGACGTCGGCGAGCGGCTGCCCGGCCAGGGCCGTCACCGCGGCGGCGGCCGCCGGGTGTTCGGCGTCCTGGGGCAGTACGCCCGCACCGGCCGCCGGAGCGGTCTCGGCCGGGCCGGCGGGCGGCAGGACGAGGGCGGCGTTCCAGGAGCCCGCGCCGTACTCGGTGAGCTTGACGAGGCCTGCGGCGTGCAGGCTCCGAACGGCGGTGAGGTTGTGGCCGTATCCGGCGCCGATCGAGCCGTCGCGCTTGACCACGGCGTACACCCGGCGCTGCGGTTCGGTCAGGGCGTCCTCGGCGCGCTTGCGGTTCTCCTGGGCGTTCAGGTAGTCGGCGCGCTCCTGGGCGCCGGTCTCGGTCTGCCAGTCGCCCGATACGACCAGGCCCGAGGTGTTGACGACGTCGAAGCCTCCGCCCGCGGCCGGGCGGACTACGTAGAGGACGAGCGGTTCGCGCTCGGCGGCCGGGGCCGGCTGGGCGGCGGCGGGCGCCTGCTTCGGGGTCGTCCTGCGGGTGCGGGCCGGCTTCTCCTGGACGTTCACTTCCTCGACCGTGATGTTCTTCCAGCCGGCGCGCTCGGCGGTCCGGGCGGCTCGGGCGACGTTGGCCGCGAACATGGACCAGGTGTGCACGATGCGGCCCTCGCCGTCGCGGCGGTCTGCGATGACCGCGTGGGTGTAGTGGCGGGTTTCGCTGGTGCGGGTGCAGCCGGTGGAGGCTACGAAGGTGGTTCGGGCCATGGCGGAACTCCTTGTGCTTGTGGTGTGTTGTCGGTGCTGGTCGGCTGCCACGGCCGACCAGCGGGGGGCCGGGGGCGGTGGTCCGCCCCCGGCATGGGGCCTACCGGCCCAGGCGGTTGGCGCGGAGTCGAAGGCCCGCCTTCTGGATGCGGTACCGCACCTTGGAGAACTGGTCGAGGTCCCGCAGCCACCGGTGGAGGCGGAGCAGCGTGCGCTCGGACATGTCGTCGACCGTGCCGACCACGGTGGGCTCGTTGGCGAACGCCATGCCCAGCGTCCTCGGCACGAAGGAGGGGGCGCCGAGCGTGTAGAACCACACGCGGTACCCGTCCTTCGGCTCCTTCTCGTTCCAGAGGCCGAGGACGATGGCCCGGCGGACGCCGGTGTTCTTGCCCTCGTCGTAGCGGGGGGTGCGCACGACCGTGCCCGGCTCCAGAACGGTCTGGGTGGTGGAGGCGGTGGCGACGGTCATGTGGACTCCTTTGGAGAGGGGTGGGGGTGTCGGCGGGAATCCCCCGCCGACAAGAAAACTATACTCACCATTCATCACTTCTGCAAGGGTGCCCCGCCCTCGGCGCGCGGATCACCGTCAGAAGAGGGCGTACTGCGCTCCGTCGTCGGCCGCGTGGCCTCCACCCCGGCGGCCCCCGGCGCGGCTTCACCTGGCGGCGCGGCAGCCTCCTCCGGTGCGGCCGCGCTGTCGGCCGCAGCCGCGGGCTCCGCCGGGGGCATGTCGCTCTTGGGGCACGCGCACCGGCACCACCACACGCACGGCTCGCCGCCGGGCCGCAGGATCAGCTTGGCGACGCACCGGCCGCGCCCGTCTCGCACCCAGTCGGTATTGCCGTCCACGTGCGGGCCGCCTTCCTGCCGGTGGACGCACAGGTCGCAACGGCCGGCCAGGCAGTTCCAGCAGGTGCCCCGTTCGCACATGGCCCACCGGGCGAAGCCGAAGGGGTACTTGCGCTCGATCTCCTGGAGGTAGGCGGGCCACACCCGCCCGCGCACCCAGGCGCCCTCGGTCTCGTCCATCGGCGACGGGTTGGGGACCGGGTCCACGATGCCCATGATCAGGGCGCCCTGGAAGTTCAGATTGGAGATCCCCCGTACGATCTCGCGCTCCTCCGACGTGAGGGTGCGCTGCGGACGGCGGATGACCGGGTGAATGATGTGCCGCTCCGCCGGCTGCTGGCCAGCAGCGCTGCGGGTCTCGTTCATGCGGATCCCTTCGATGCTGAGGGTTCGGCAGGCCCGCGCACGGCAGGGGGCGGGTTCCCCCGCTCCCGCTGCCGTGCGCGGCGTAGGTCAGCGCTCGGTCCGGGCGTAGTTGTGGCGGTCGTCGGTGGCGGCGAACTCGACCAGTTCGGGGACGTGCGCACCCACCCAGGTCTCCAGCGGGCCGGGGGTGTCCTGCTCGCCGGTGAGCCAGCGGTAGACGTCCGGCTTGAGTTCGAAGAGCCTGCAGTCCTCGTCCTCGGCGTAGAACTCGGCGTTGCCGCCGAATCCGTAGTCGTCGGCGACGTCCCACACGCAGACCAGGTACGAGCCGCCCGCGTCGCTGATGCGACCGAAGACGCGCCGGATGTCGTCGGCGCCGTAGCCGTGCTCGAACGCCCCGCGCAGGTCGCCGAGCTCGGCCGACAGGTCCTGGGCGGCCTCTCCGGCATCGGCGCCCTCGGCGTTCGGCGCGGGGTCCTCGCCCTCCTGGTCCTCGTGTTCGCCGCCGTGCTCGCCGATCAGGTCGCGCAGTGCCTCGGTGGGCACGTCCAGGAACGTTCCGGTGTCGGCGCCGAGGTTCCCGCCGGTCAGCCATTCCTCCCACGGGTCTTCGTCCGCCCAGGCTTCGGTGTCGGGGGCGGAGAGCCCCGGGGAGAGGAGCACCTCTTCCGCGGCGCGGGCGCCGGGCCGGGCCTTGATGAGAAGCGCGTGGCCATCGGCCAGGCGGATGCGGGTGAAGCCGTGATCGGTCCCTTCGGCCATGACGGCGTCGAGCCGGGTCGTGCTGAGGGTGCGGGTGCTCATGAAGTGCCTCCGAGTTGAGCGTTTTTTCCGGGTGGGCGGCTGCCACTGCCGCGGGTGGTTCTCTGCTCGGCGCTGCTCGGCATGTGAGCTCGCGCGCGATCTCGTCGGCGCGAGTTCTGCTGCGGGTGCGCTACAGCGCGCAGGGAGAGCAGTTGCGGGCGCCTTTGCGCAGGTGGCGGGCAGGCGGCACAGGGCCCGGCGGCCACGCCGGGCGCGACGGTTCCTCACTCCGAAGAGGGGATGCCCCGCCCGCCTTGCGGTCGGGGCGGGACACCCGCCGGAGGGGGTCAGTCCCCGAGGCTCATACGCCAGGAGGCGCCGCATACCGTGCACTTCTGGCCGTTGGCCCAGGCATCCGAGGCATCACGCAGCTCGCCTCCGTCGGCGTCACAGACCCTTCGCGGCTCGGGCCGGAGTACAGGGGAGGTGGTCGGGAGGTCGGGGGACGTGCGGGAGATAGGTCGCGTGACGGTGCAAGGCGTGCCGACGTGCTCGTACGACGGCGGCTCGTATGCGCTCTGCGCCACGATCTTGCGGACCGGCTCGGAGCAGCGGTCACATTCGAGGATCACGCGGATGGTGAGGGTGGTGGTCATTGCACGCTCCTGGTCTCGGGCGGCATGAGGCAGCCCGCTTGTCGCTGTGTTTTCGGTGCTGGCCGGGTGCCACCCCCGACCGATGAGACAACTATAGTCCCTACTCATCACTTTCGCCAAGGGGTGCACGCCATGGATCTACGGAATTCGCACGGTTTCCGATCCTGATGGGCCGATATACGCGAGAGGCCGAGGCGGCCGCCGATGGCCGGCGCGGACAGGCGCGGCAGCCCGCAAGGACCCCGAAGCGGCCGCCGCAGCGAGGGCGACCCAGGCCGGACCTCGGTGCGCCCGCCCGAGAGGGCTCGGGCGCACCGAGGCCCGGGGCCCGGTCCGGAGAGGACCGGCTATCGGGCGACGGCGCCAGCCGCGACCCAGGCGGCGACGGGGCTCACCGGGTTGTGCTTGACGATGGAGCGGGCCAGGGAGAACAGGTGGCGATACCTTTTCGGGGCGCCGATGGCCAGCGCCAGGGTCCGGACCGCCAGGTCGTACTGGTACCCGAAGGCCATGCGCAGCGTCTCGGAGCGGTTCATGTCGCGGCGGTAGGAGAGGATGTCGTGCGCCGCCTGGATGGCCTGCTCGCCGACGCCTGTCCACACGCGGCCGTTGAAGACGTGGTCCCCGGCGGCGCGGTCGGCGTCGGCGACGTCCAGGATCCCGGAGTGGGTGATGGTGAAGTGGAGCGGCCAGGCGGAGCGGGGGCCGAAGGCCAGGACCGCGTACGCCTCGGCGGCGGCGTCCATGGCCGCGCGGACCGCCCGGACGGTGAATTCCGGGAGCGCCCGATCCTCGGCCATGTCGGCCTTGAACACGTCCAGGCGCGTGGTCCCGCCGTAGTTGTAGACGTCCACGGTGGTGGCCTCGGGATACAGGCGGCGGGCGGCGGTGATGACGGCGTACGCGGCGCGGGAGGTGTTCACGGTGCTCTCCTTGGATGGTGCGCTTTCGGTGTGCGGCTGCCAC
This sequence comes from Streptomyces virginiae, assembly GCF_041432505.1. Classification (GTDB taxonomy): domain Bacteria; phylum Actinomycetota; class Actinomycetes; order Streptomycetales; family Streptomycetaceae; genus Streptomyces; species Streptomyces virginiae_A. The sequence goes on along the minus strand of NZ_CP107873.1, from coordinate 184,433 downwards.
TGCCGCATCGGGACTCCCCGTCCCGATGGCAAAACTATACTCACTATACGTCACTCATGCAACTCCGCCGCCCGTAATCTGACTAGTCGTCAGATCTGTGGGCAGGTCCAGCCGGCGGCTACCCTCCGCCAGGGCCCGGCCCGGCTTCGGGCGGCGATGGGCGGGACCGGTCAGCGGGTTGTCGCCGCCGTGTCCCGCGCAGCCACTTCGGGACCGGCCGAAGGCCGAGCAGCGGGCCACCAGCCGCCGGACCGCGCGCCGCCCGGCGGCGCGGGTCCCGGGCGCACCGCGCCCGCGCAGATGGTCCGTAGCGCGCTGGATCTTCCCAGAGGGGGCGCCCGGCTCCATCCGGCGCGCCGGGACACCCGACGGCCCGTCCGCTAGGTCAGTGCCAGTTGCTCAGCGGCGTCGGGCGTCGCATAGTGGTTGGCCTCGATCTCCACGAGGTAGCCAGGAACCTCGCCCGTGAAGCGGAACTTGGGTGTCGGGCGGAGGTCCGCCGCCCACGGGGATGTGTGGGACACAAACGTTCCACGCTCAGCCCGCCGGAAGATGGCGCGCGCACGAACCGCGCCCTGCTCTTCCAACCACCGCTTCCCCACCCGCTCCGAGGCCGCCTCGGCGGCGATAACCGCAGCCCGGTAAGCGGGGAGGTTGGCCCCGCGCAGCTCCGCGATCTTCGCCTTGACGGCTCTTGTGTGCGCGGATTCGAGCTGCGCCACAGTGCGGACCCGTCCTTCAATCTCTGTGCGGACCCGGTGGTTAACACCAGCGACACGAACCGTCGTCTCGCGGAATTGATCTGCCACGACTCCTCCTTCATAAGCGCTGGTCAGTTCGCGCGCCCTGGGCTTGATTCGATCCCGCCCGGGCGCGGCGGGGGTACCCGCCGCTGCCCGGCCGATCCCCGACCCCGGGGGGGGAGGGGGCAGGGGCGCGGGGGCCCGCCCCGGCGGGGTCGGGCCCCACTCGCCTACGCGGCGAGCTTCAGCTTGGGCGCCGGGTAGTCGCGCTCCAGCTCCAGGTCGATCAGCCGCTCAGCGCTGGACACGAAGTGCGCGACCGGGAACGCCTCCCCCACCTTCTCCTCCGGGACGGCGAGCACGAAGCGGATGCGGTGGACGGTGTACGCCTTGATCCCCTCCAGGCTGAAGGTGCGCATCTCGCCCCGGGCGCGGCACATCGCCTTGACGATGATCTCCCCCTTGGCGGTGGTGAGGATGTTGTGGATCTCGACGGTGCGCACCGACTCCTCGCCCTTGCTGTCGACGTAGGTGATGGTCGTGGCGCGCTGGCCGTCCATGGCGCGGATCAGGGCGGTCAGGGTGCGGGTGACGGTCTGACCGGCGGTGATCTTCATGGAGTTCGACACGGGTTTCTCCCTGGAGCGTGAGTTTTCAGTGGGGTGCTGACCGGGTGCCACTCCCGACCAACAAGACAACTATAACTCACACACATCACTCTCGGGGTCGGATCGGCCATTTTTCTTCCCGTGATTTCAGATTCACCCGTTCGGCATCCCGCGCACCGAACGCGCCGGACGCGCGAAGAAGTCGCAAGCGCGCCCGCTTGACGTAAGTGATGAATGATAGGTAAGGTTGTCTCAGTTGGTCGGCGGTGGCAGCCGGTCAGCGACCGCGAAACACGCACCACGACAAATCCACAGCGAGGAGCCCCGAGATGGCCCGTACCTACAACGACCGCCCCGCGCACATGCAGTACCAGGAGCGGCCGTGGCTGTCCCCCTTCCTGAAGGACAGCAGCAGGAGCCCGCTCCAGCGGGTGGCACACAAGCGGGACCGCATGGCGGTCCGGCGGGCGCTGCGACTCGGCGTCGAGCCGCCGCTCCCCCAGCGCCGTAGCGTCGACTGGGACAAGCACTGAGTCAGCTCCACTCGAAGCGGCCTCGCCTTCCGGCGGGGCCGCTTCGGCATGTCCGCGCACGTCTTCGCGCGCGGGCGCACGCGGTGTATCCGGGCCAGGTCGCGCGGCACTGGGGCGCCGGGCTCGGGGCGGTGACCGGGGAGCGGGCCGGGCTGCGGACCGGGCTGCCGGGGCCGGTCCGTGCTGGCCTGAGCTGAGCTGGGCTGGACCGTGATGGTGAAGGCCAGCCCGGCCCTGAAAGAAGCAGGCCTCTTCCTCCGGCTATCGCGGAGAAAGAGGTGTCGTCGTGGCGAGGGGGCTTGCCCACCGGGCCTGACCAGGCACGATGCTCAAGATCGCGAAAGTGGGGGTCCCACTCCCGGTCACACCTCCGGTGCAACTCCTAGTGCACCTCTACGTGCAACCCTCCAGCCCCCTTCCGGTGCAACTGTCCCGGGGGCCCGTCCACATGGGCTTGCCCACCTGCGCAGCGCACCGGACGGCCGGCGTCTGGCTACCCCTGCCGGCGGTACCGACGGTCGTGGCGGCCGGGCTCGCCGGACATCACTGATCGACAGCCCGATTCCGGTCTCCGACACCTGGGTCCGCGCGGCCGCTGCCGCCGACGACTTCGACGCCCAGGCCAAGGTCGCGCTGCTTTTGGAGCCTCTGCCCGGCGACATCGCCACCAGCTTCGCGCCCGCCCAGGAGGGCGTCGCGGAGCCGGGCGGGTCGGCGACGTGCTCGCCGGCCGATACAAGATGGCCCTGAGGGATATGCGCGTGTCCACCGGGTTCTTAGGCAACATCGACATGGGATTCGGCGTGCCGCAGGACGTGGCCGGCTGGGCGACCATGCTGCACGCCCCGCACAGCGCCTGACCCTCGTGCCGCCCTGGCCTACCGCACCCGGAGGTCGGCGGCGCGTTCGCCGACTGCGGCCAGGGCGAACCGTCTAGCTGTGGGCAAGCCCTCCTGAGCTGGTGTTTTACACCCTGGGCAAGCCTCGCATCTTCCTGGGCAAGCCTTGGGTGCACCAGCTTGGGCAAGCCTGCATCACGGTGGGCAAGCCAGGTTCAGCAGGATGGGCAAGCCGGTCGACACGCGGCAGGCCGACCGGCGGGTGTGGCGGGCTCAGGGGTCGGTGATGCCGAGCTCTAGGGCGGCGGGGCAGATCGAGCAGGCTTCGACGTGGGGCTGGCGAAGGGCGTCGAGTGCCTGCTCCCGTGTGGTGGGTCGTGTACGTCCTGAGGCGAGGCGGCAGTCCGCGGTGTGGACGAGCATGCGCGACTGCCCTTTGCCGATCGGGTACTCCAGCTTCCATTCGTTCAGTGGGGTGACGGCCGGCCCGCTCCGGGCAGCTTCGCTGACGCGGTCCCGGCGCTCGATCTCCGCGATGCGGCCGCGGATCAGCTCCAGCAGCACCAGGCACCACCGTTCCAGCGTCCGCAGTCGCTCGATGTCGGGCGGGAGGAGCCAGTCGATGTCGCGTCCGGCGGGCATCGCCTACGCCTTCCTGCGCGGCTGGGGGCTGCCGGCGGCGCTGGCCGCCTTGGCCGGCAGCTCTGTGCGGCCCGGCGTGCGTTCGAGGTGGCGTGGCCGGGGCAGAGGTCGGTAGATCACCTCAGTATCGTATCTCTGTTCGAATTCACCATTCCGCTTTCCGGCGTGCCTGTTCGAATATATTTTCGATACGGTGGGTGTGGGAGGTGTCGCCGTGGACGACGAGCAGAGGGAACCGGTGGGCGCCGGCTCCCCGATCCTGCATCTGCGCTGCCCCGTGGACGTGGACCCGGTGGCGTACCGGCTGCTCCTCGGCCTGGTGGCGGACGTGACACCGGTGGTGCAGGCCGTCCCGCCGTCGGTCCTGGTCGCGGACGTCTCGGGCAGCATCAGATTCTTCGACCGGGATCCGGCCGACCTCGGGCTGATGATCCGGGCCCGGGCGATGGCGCTGTACGGGCTGCCGGTTGTGATCGGAGTCGGCCCGACGTGGTCGGTGGCCGCGATGGCCTCCCGGGATGCCGCGCGATGCGGCCTGGTCGCCGTCGGCTCGGCGCCGGAGCAGGTGGCCGCGTTCCTGCACCACCGGCCGGTCGGGGAGCTCTACGGCATCGGGCGCGCCCAGGAGCAGCGCCTGGTTCAGTTCGGCGTGCACACGATCGGCCTGCTGGCGCAGCTGCCGGAGGCGTCCGTGCAGCGGGTGCTCGGCGGGCGGGCGGGCCGGCAGCTGCGCGAGGTGGCCCGCGGCATCGACCGCCGGGTGGTGGTGCCGACGGAGCTGCCGCACAGCACGGCCGCGCAGCGTCGGTTCGCCCTTGACACCCTGTCCCCCGAGGCGGTCCGTGCGGCGCTGCTGTCGCTGGCGGTCGAGCTCGGCGACCGGCTGCGGAACCGGCGGCAGGCGGCCAGGACGATCACGATGACTGTCACCTTGGCCGACCGCTCCCAGGTCCACCGCAGCCGCCAGCTGCCCGGCGGGCCGAGCGCGCACACCGAGGATCTGCGCGACACCGCGTACGAGATGTACCGGGCGCTGGGCTTCCAGCGGGCCCGGGTACGTGGCATCGCGCTGCGCTGCGAGCAGCTGGTCGACGCGGCGGCCGTCGCCGAGCAGCTCTCCTTCGACCAGGGCCGCGACCGGCGGCTGCGGGCGGAGAAGGCGATCGACCTGCTCAACGCGCGTTTCGGTTCTGGCACGGTGGGGCCGGCGGCCAGCTACCGGCAGGCCGGCTGACGTCCTCGGTGCGGGTGCCAGGAGGTTGCAGGACCGCACCGAGCGGACGGTCAGCACCTGAAGTCGTCGAGGACCTTCCGCGTCGCGGCATCCACCGGCTGGAGCGGGTGCGTGCTGCCGTCTTCAGCGGGCCCCAGGCGCAGGGTCGTTCCTTGGCTGGTGGGGGTGACGAGGAGTACGCCGTGGTCGACACGGGTCTGTACGGCGTCGCTTCGGTAGGGGCTGGCGGCCAGGCATCCGTGGGCGAGTTCGCGTTCGTAGCGTTCGTAGGGGCCGGCGAAGAAGTGGTCGGCCACGGGGCCTTGCCCCTGCCATACCGCGAGCGCAAGGAGTCCGGCGGTGATGCCGGGTGCCGCGGCCCTGAGGCCGGGTGCCTGGATGAGCCGGGGCCCGGTCCGGTGGAGGATCGCCGTGCCGGCGAGCGCGAGGGTCCCGGATGCCACGAACAGCAGGGTGTAGTGAGAGAAGAGGTCGGCCTCCTTGCCGAAGGTCATCGGAAGCGCCGCGCAGGCCAGTACCAGCAGGCCTAGCCCGGCCAGGGTCACTGCCTGGAAGCCGTTGAGCTTGGCCGGCCACGCCGTACGGGCGGGTACGAGGTCCTCCTCCCGGCCGACCCACCGTCCCGCCCCGCGCAGTTGTCCCGCCTGCGGGCGGGTGCCGTCGAGGCGGGCCTCGACGAGCAGGTCCAGGACCGCGTCGCCGAAGGCGAGGGCTCGGTGGTGCACCGCGAACTCGTCGCCCTTGAGCCGGTCGGCCTCCTCGGCGCGGGCCGGCTGGATGCGCAGCCCGGTCCCGCCGGCGAAGGTCAGGTTCACCGGGTGCCCGGGGTCGGGGAATCCGGGCACCGTGGGGGCTGGCCGTCCGCCTCCGCCCAGCGGGTCGCGAACGCCGCCGTCGCGCTCGGGGAAGTACTTCTCGTACATCCGCGGGTGCCTGCGGTGGCCGTGGAGGCTGGCCTGGAGCGCCTCGGCCTGCTCGATCAATGCGTCCAGCCGCGGCGAGGTCGGGGCGCTGCGCATCTGGTCGACCGCCGCAGCACCGGGGACTGCCTGCCACAGGCCGCCCGTCCGCTCCAGGACCCGGTCCTTCCACAGGTCGCGGATGGGCCGGGGCCATACCCGGGCGGTGGGCAGGCGCCGCGGAGGCTGCCCGTCGGCGAGATGCGCGCGCAGCAGTGCAAGGGCGCTGCGCAGGTAGTCGGTCTCGGCCGCATAGTGGACCGCGGCCGCGGTGGTCCGCTGCTGTACGTCGGCCCCGATCTCGCTGACTCGGCCGGCTGACGCCCGGGCTGCGAGGCCCTGCGCGCGCAGTTCCGCGATTGCGCGTTCCCAGCTCCCGCTCATCTGGTCCCCCTCCACGTCGGCATCATCTCATCGTGCCGCAGCCCCACTCCCGGAGAGACCACGTTCCGAGGGCGGGGCTGCGGCGGCATGGCTGGATATTTCTCGCTGCTACGGGGTCGTCCGGCAGGTCTCGGCGTAGGTGGAGAAGAAGACGGCGCCGGTCAGCTTGTTCTGCGCGAGCTGCGCGGTGACGGCCTGCTCTTCGCCCCAATTCCCGAGGTCGCCCGCGAGTGCGGTGGCGTACTTCATGACCGCCGTGCGCAGCAGCTCGTACTTCGCTGGCGTGACCACCCGCATGCCGGGCACGGGGGTGCCGTACTGGTCGGCGGTGCGGCTCCGGTGCAGCATCACCGGCAGGGCCTTGACCTCTGGGTGCTTCGCGGTGCACCAGTCGACGCTGACGCCGAGCTGCCCCAGGTCCTTCTTGGCGATGGTGTCCGTCACGCAGCCCGTCTTGAGTTCCGTTACGGCGAACTCCTTCGAGGTCAGGGCCCAGAGGTTGTCCGGGCCCTTGCCCTCCTGCTTCTCGGGCCGGGTACTGACGAATCCGAGGTGGAGGCCCAAGCGGTACCAGGCATGTTCGGCGTCGTCCGATCGCTCTTCGACCTCCCAGACCACGTCTTCGAGGATCTTCTTGATGCCGAGCACCAGGGTGATGCCGTCGGCGTACTCGTTGGCCAGGAACTCGGCCGCAGCGCGCGCCTGTACGACGGCCGGCTTGATCTGGGCGGAGGCTACGCCGGCGAGGGGGCGCAGGACGAACTGGTTCTCGCCGACGGCGGTAACCAAGCTCTGTTGGGCGGAAACAGCGTTGGTCTGGTGGAGGTAGGCGGCCTTCTGCTCGCGCAGCCACCCGCGCAGCGGCTTGTCGTCGAGGGCGTTCATCGTCTTCTGGAGGCGGTCGGCCGCCTTTTCCGTGAGGCCAGTGACAGCCAGGTCGAAGGCTTCGCGCAGCGCCACCGCCTCCGGGCGCACGGTGCCGAGCTGGGTGTAGCGGATCTCGGCCAGGGCGCGGCGGCTGCGTCCGGTCCACCGGGGGTCTCGGGCCAGGCACGCTTCGAGGACCTGGCGTACGTCGTCCAAGCCGGCGCCGTGGATCTGCTCGGCGATTTCCCGGCTGAGGGCAAGTTGGGCCTGGGTCGCGGGCGAGAACAGCTGCAGGTGTCGGGGTTCGTGGAGGGCGAGTGCGAGGTTCGCACCGAGGAGGAGGACCGCGCAGTAGTCCTCGCTGTCCCGGACGCCGCGGCCCATGCCCTGCTCGATCCGCTGGATTTCCCGGGCGAGGCGGACGGGGCTGTCGGCCAGGGCCACGGACTCGCGGCGTTCCACGGCGTCGAGGGGCCGGGGAATGCCGTCGAGGATGAGCAGGCGGCAGGCGTCGGCAGGCAAGTCGACGCCGTCGTACTTGTTGACCATGACGACCAGACCCACGTGGCCTTCCTGGAGCTCCTTCACTCCGGCCGCGAGGTCCTGCACGTGGTGGGTGCGGTCGGCGTAGGGCTTCCAGGCGGCCGCGGCCTGGTCGCTGGGTACGAGGACGACGACGTTGATCGGGTCGGCGTCGCGCACGCCGTCGCCGTCCCGGTCACCGTCCGCGTACTGACGGGCCAGCTGACGCACGGCGTCGTTGTCGAGGTCCGTGTTGAGGGCGATGGGCGCGAGGATCATCCGTTCGCCGAGATCGGCCGCGCTGCCCGGTGTGATCGGCCGGGCGACCAGGGCGGGGTCGGCCTGGAAGTCGGTGACCAGGGCACTGTCGTCGGCCAGGGTGGCGGTGAGGTAGACGCGGCGACGGGCTCGGGCGAAGGAGGGGATGCGGTCGATCGGCGGGCACGAGGGCCGGATCTCGATCGCCGTGGACGTCGCCGTCGCGGAGCACAGGGGCAGGACGTGCGCGATCAGCGGCCACGCGAACTTGAAGGCGTCGCCGCCACGGTGCGGGTGCAGGATCTTCAGGACCTGCTCGTTCTTGTCCGACCACGCCCAGAAGGGGATGGTGGCCAGCGCGCTGAAGTCCCGCGCTTCAAGGTCGGCCAAGGCGTTCGGGGCCTGGTGGCGCAGGTCCTCGCGGAAGAGGTCCAGCAGGTCCTGGTAGGCATCGTGGCCGAAGGGTACGCGGAGCCGGAACTGGTCCTCGGTCCGCGCGAGTGCGGCGTGGGCATCGTCGACCACGACGACGCCGAGGTCGAGCGGCTGCTTGCCGTCGCCGACAACGCCGAACTGGGACTTGCCGTTGATCAGCTTCTGGTAGTTCGTCACCAGGACGGTCCGCGCCGCGAGGAACCCAGGGTCCTGGGGGTCTTCGGTCGTGGCGATGTCGAGCTTGCGCGCTTCCGCGCGGACCTGCTTGACGAGGTAGTTGTCCGGCGCCAGGTACACGGCCTTGCCGATGCCCTCGTTGAGGGTGCTCTGGGCGATCAGCAGGCCGACCGCGGTCTTGCCGCCTCCGGTGTTCTGCTTGATCACCACGTCGCGGTCGTCACGCCGGTCGAACCATGCGTCGAGGACTTCGCCTTGCTCGTGGCGCAGGTAGGGCCACGGGCGGTCGGCCAGCCCGGAATAGATGTCCCGTGGCCTCAGAAGGGCCTCGCTGTCCCCCGTGCCGATCCGATCCCAGTCCAGCGGCATCCTGGCCTCCCCACCCCTGTAGACGGGTGGACCGATGCCCACCCGGAATGGGTCATTCTTCCCCGGATTCAGGATCAAGGTGGTCGGAATTTCAGCAGGGGTGTACCGCCAGTGACGGGCCGCACGGATAGCTCCGTAGGGCCCGTCGACATGTGCCTCGGAGGTTCACCGGCTCAGGCGGGTGCGCGGTCCCCATGCGAACTCAAGGTCGTCCAGGAGAACGGCGTCCATCGTCTTGTCCCACCGGCTGCGCAGCAGGAACGGCGCGGCCTCCATCCGTTCGCAGATGATCAGACTTTCGGGCTGACCGGCCAGCATGTAGCGGCCGTGCGACGCGGGCGTGCTGCCCGGCCCGTACGCGCGCAGCAACTCTTCCAGGCGTGCGCGGTGCTGCTCGGCGAACGCCTCCAGGCGCTCTACGTACCCGGCTCGCTCGTCCTCGCGCACGGCGCCGAGCGCCACGGTCAGGATCTCGTCCGACGCCTCGGGGCCGAGGAAGTCGCCCGGGTCGGCCAAGGCCCACGTGCACCGCCGGGCCGCCGCCAAGACCTCCTTCGTGTCCAGCGCTGGAGCCGGTTCCTGCGCCGGGGGTTCCGGAGCGGGGGAGGCTGGCTGCCGAGCGTGCGCGAGCAGCAAAGCGCTGGAGGCGGCGAGCCCGCGCTGAGCGGTGGCCGTGGTGTCGGCGATGTGCAGCAGGTAGCTGGCGACCGCGCGGACACCGGCGAACCAGCCGTCCTCGAACCGCGGATCCGACCCGTGCGGGGCGCTGCTCTCGGAAATCCAGGTGTGGGCCCCCGCCACGGCGCCGGCCTCCAGCTTCGACACAATCTCGTCCGCCTGCTCTGGAGCGACCCCGACGGCGGCCAGGACCTGGAACACGGTGAACCGCGCACCCGTCGCCTCGCTCTGATGATGGCCGATACGGGCCAGCTCCTGGCCGTACGCGTCGGAGTCGTGCTGCTCGGTGCTCACGCTGTGCCTCCCTTGTCTGCGTGGGTGTGGTCGACGGTCCAGTTCGGATTGCGTACGGGCGTCGGTGCCCGCGTCTCGATAGCCGCGGCTGGGTTCAGGGATTGGTGTGGGGGCGCTTGGTGCCCTTGCGGCCGTCGCGCAGGGCGGCGAGGAGCTCTTCGGGCTCGGGCCGGAGCCCGCTGCCCAGGTAGCGGATTCCCTCGCCCTCGGGCGGGGTGTCGGTGGCCTTGCCGATGGGGTGCCGGCGGCTGGTCGAGGTCCGCCACCCGGAGCGGTCGTCCCACACCACGGCCGCGGCCGGCTGATCCGTGTTGAGCAGTACGGCGGCGGCGACGTGCTCTCCGTCGAGCTGGCGCATCTCCACCTGCGCCTGCTGGGCGATGCCCGCGGCGGCCAGGACGTCGGCGGTGTGCTGCAGGTACGGCTGGGCGCTGCGGGCGCGGAGCTCCCGCTCGGCGACCGTGATGGCGCCGCGGTGGGTGATGTTGGGGTAGCCCAGCTGGGTGGCGGCGTCCTTCGGGTCGAGGCCGGGCTGCTTCTCGATGAGGTCGGCGATGCGCCGGCCGCGCAGGGTGGCCAGGCCGGACTGCGCGGTGGGGAACTTGGTGATGCCGAGGGTGTCGGAGACGGTCTCGACGGTGACGGCGGGGTCGGCGTCCAGGAGCTCGGCGATCCGGGGCAGGATCTCGTCGCGGGGGATCATGTCGCCGCTGCCCTCGCGGCGGCCGCCGCCGGCGCCGCGCCCGGGACGGCTGTTCTTGTACGCGAGGACCAGGCGGCGGGGCCAGTGCTCGGTGCCTTTGGGGCCCTTGGGCACAAGGACCACACCGGCGACCAGCTCGGGGTCGCGCTTGTAGGTGTTCCAGGTCACGGGGGCGATGCCGAGCAGTTCGGCGGCCTCGTGGCGGTCCAGGAGGTCCTCGTCGTCGTCGGCCTGGGGCAGCTCGGGGATGGGCTCGCCGGCGTAGTAGGCCTTGGTCTGCTCCGCGTCCCAGAGCTGGTTGCGGGCCTTGGGCGAGCTGATCGGCGCCGGGTGGCCTTCCGCCGCGTAGGGCTTCTGGTTGCGGACGGTGACGAGTGCCTTGCCGAGGGCGGCGGCCAGGTCGGCCATGGTCTGGACATACTGCAGGCGTCCGGCGCGGATCATGTTCTTCTCCTTCATCACGGGGCGGGGCGCTTGTGGCGCCCCGCCGGCGGGGTGTCAGTCGTTCGTGGGGTCGGGCAGGCAGTTCGGGTTGCACGGCGCGCTGGCTTCGGCGCCGCATCCGTCGCAGGGGCGGGCGGCCGCCTCGATGAGCGGGTGGAGGCGGGCGAAGGCGCTGTCGGCGCCGCTGTGCGGGGTGAGGTTGCCGCCGGCGACGACGTACAGGGCGTGCGGCGGGTTGCTGGTGGTGCGCACCCGGATGCCGGTGGTGTCGCCCGGGCCGGCGGCGAGTCCGGGGATCGCCAGGACGCCGGCGGCGGGGACGGTGGTGACGCCGGCCTCGGCCAGGAGCTCGGCGAGGCGGGAGAGTTCGGCCTCGGCGGCCGCGGCGGTGGCCAGCCAGGCAGGTACGGCGCCCGCGGTCTGCGTCGGGCTGCCGGCGGGGTAGGTGAGGGAGATGGACATGGGGCCTCCAGGCTGTCGGTGTGTGTTCGGCGCCGCGGGCTGCCACCACCCGCGAACAAGAAAACATTACCTAGCTTACATCATCTTTGGCAAGTGGAGTGTGCCCGCAACGCCGCGGCGTACGGATACACTCGGAGGTGAGATACGCCTCTCGGGTCTCCCGGAGTGTGTGTTTTCGGTTGGCCGGCGCCCTTGCCACCCGCCTCGGCGGAAGTGGGCGCCGGCCGCTTTCGTCTCCGCCGGCCACACGGCACCCCCGCGCAGCGGGCGGTCTCAGTACCTCTTCGCCTTCCGGGTTCCGGTGGGGCGCGCCTGCGCTAGCCTCGTTGCAGCATCTACGACTTGGAGGCCGCGATGCGGATCGTCTTCGACCCGGCCGAGCAGGACGCCCTGCGGGCCGACGCGCGGGAGATGGCTGACGGCGACCCGCGGATCGCCTACGTCCTGGAGCGCCTGGCCGGTGAAGGTGTCGACCTGGACGCCGTTACCTCGTGGGAGGAGCTGCGCGACAAGCTCGGGCAGCCCCCGCTCGACGACTCCGCTCCCACCTCGCACGTCGCCTGATGGGCCGACACGCGCCCAGGCGCGCGCGCATCGTCTTCTACGACGTGGCGCAGGAGCAGATCGAGAAGATGACGGAGGCCGAGCGGCTCCGCCTCGACCCGGTCCTTGTGGCCGTCTCGAAAGACCCGGAGATCGGCGTGCTGTCGAAGCACGGTGCGATCCGTGAGCACCGCGAGGACGGCGTCCGGATCCTGTACGTGCCGACTGCCCTGGGCACGCTGGTCCTGGTCGCCTACGTCGAAGCAGACTGAACCACTCCCCTGGCTCTCCCGGGCGGGGTCTCCGCATCCTGAAGATCCGCTGGCACTCAGTACGCTGCGCTTTCACGCGGCACACGAGGTCGCCGCAGGATCGCAGGGGGCGGCGCTGATGATGGACCTTGAGATAAAGATCAACCAGGTGTGGCACCAGGAGGTACGGCCACTCGTGGCCGAGGCATACCGCTGCTACACAACAGGCTCTGCCCGCGCGTGCATCGTCCTGACCTGGACCGCCGTGTGCACGGATCTCATCCACAAGCTCTACCAGCTCGCCGAGGACGATGAGGGCGACGCCAAGCAGCTGGTGAAGAGGATCGACGAGGCCCGTGGGAAGCCTGACCGGGACGCGATCAAGACGATGCTCAACGTCGAGAACACGATCCTCGACGTCGCCGCATCGCTCGACCTGATCGACTTCGTGGAGAAGCGCGAGCTGGAGCGGCTGAAGGAGGACCGCAACCTGGCCGCCCACCCGTCGCTGCGTCCGCTCGGGGAGCTCTTCACCCCCACGACCGAGTACGCCAGGGCACACCTCGCGGCGGCAGTGGAAGCGCTGCTGATCCACCCGCCGAGCCAGGGCCGGAAAGCCGTGGACCGTTTCCGCGAACATGTGGGCGAGGCGTCGTTCGTCGGAAGTAGTGACTACCTGGCACAGGTGTTCTTCGCCCGGGCGAAATCCGCCACCCGACGCAACATCGTGGTCCTCGCCGCCAAGGAGGCTCTCCTGGAGCAGACGAGCGTCGGCGCGCTCAGCGAGACGGTGATGGCCGACCGGTACGCGACTTGCCTCCGCGCGTTCGCGGAACGGGACCGCACGCTCGTCCAAGAGGCCATCGCCCCCGTCATGGGCCGGCTCGGGCAGCAGCCGTTCGATGCACAGGTCCGTGCCCTCGTCCGCCTCGGCGACCTCGATGCCTTCTGGGACGAGGTCGAGACGGCCATGCGCACCCAGTTCGAGGACTACGCCGGCCAGATCAACCTGCCTGGCGATTACGACCCGCTGTCCGCGGACCAGGTCGTCTTCCTCAGCCTGGTGGAGCTGAAGCACGTGCGGGCGGCCTTGCCCTCTCTGGAGCCGAAGTTTCAGGCGCTGTCCGCATGGCAGAAAGCCTCCGTGATCAGGCATCGCCCGGGCCCGTACTTGGCGGGCCATGTGGCGGCCGTCCTGGAGGGAGCCAAGAGCTGGCGTACTGCCGAGAGCACGGCCCAGCAGTCGGTGCCGGCCTGCGCCCCGTTCGTGACCGCGGAGCAGCTCGGCGACATCCTGTCCGCCTGGGCGGAGAACTTCGAATGCCGTACGGCATCGGCGATGGGCGAGCTGGCGGTCACCTTCTTTTCACTCGTGCCCGCGTCGCTCCGTGGAGACAAGGCGTGGCAGGCGTTTCTGGACGCAGTGCGCGAAGTGGAGGAGGAGGACAGCCCGTTCCGCTACGACGAGCTGGAGGAGGCGATGCGCGCGGCCACCGGCCCGCGCACGTAGCTTCGAGGGTCCTGCGGCGGCAAGGCGGTGCTGCCGGTCACGGAGTGGCCGTGCCCTGCTCGGCGGCGCGGGCAGCGTGCTGCGGGGTCCATGGCAGGGGAAGGATGTCGCCCTCCTGGCGGGGAACGACGTGCAGGTGGAGGTGGTCGACGGTCTGTGTGGCTGGTCGGCCCTGTTCCCGCAGCGGAGCCCCGGACTCCTGAGTCCGGGGCTCCGCTCTTGGGGCGGGACGCGGCCGACGGTCGGTCATGGGTCGTCGCCCGCAGGGGGTGCGCTAGTCGTCGGTGACGGTGACGCTGACCACGTGGCCCACCTGGAAGGGGAGTTCCTCGTATTCGCGAGCGGTCGCGTCGTCGCTGACGGTGGTCTCGATGACGTTGCCGTCGGACTCTGTGATCGTGATCAGCTTGGCCACAGTGTGCTCCGTTCTCGCTTGCAGGGTTACTGGTTGAGGTAGTCGAGGGCGCGCTGCAGGAGGGGCCGGTGCGCGGTGTAGAGGGTGCGTCCGGCGGCTGTGATCTCGGTGTCGAGCTGGTCGAGGGAGCTGAACGGCCACCAGTTGGCGTCGAGGGCGTCGTCGGCGGCGATGGCGGTCACCGTGGCGGGCAGCAGGTAGAGCGCGCTGGTGGACGCGACCCAGGCGTGGTCCGAGGCTCGCCAGTCGTCTACGAGGTCCTGGCCGAGGATGACCGGCCGGTGGCCGGACAGGTCGACGCCGGTTTCCTCGCGCAGCTCCCGGACGAGGGCGGCCGGTGCGGTCTCGCCCGGGTCCACCATGCCGCCGGGGATCGCCTCCACCTGGATGTCGTCCCGGGTGATCAGCAGGACACGGCGGTCCTGGCCGGTGCCCGCGACCACGATGGGGTCGGCGGCGGCGTTCTCGCCCCACCGGCCCAGTGCGGCCGGTGCGGCCGGTGCGGCCCTGCGGGTGCAGCGGCCAGCCGCGCGTGTCCAGCTCGAACCGTACGAGCGCGGCGGCCCGCCGGCGGTCCCAGTCGGTCACGTCGGTCGGCGAGGGGGCTCCCTCGGCCCAGTCGGGTACGTGCTGGGCGAGGGCCGCGGGCTGCAGCTCGGGCGGTGTGACGTCCGTCGGGGTGTACTCCGGCCATTGCACCGACCAGCAGCGGCGTCCGGCGGGGATGGTCTCGGTGATGTCACTCATGAATCTCTCCGGTCACGTGGTGGGTTCAGGAACAGGGCGGTCAGGTGCCGTTGGGCTTGTCCTCGGTGCCGCGCTCGCGGCCGAAGCGGTGGTGCGCGGTGGCCAGGATCTCGATCAGCTCCCGCATGGAGTGGGACGTCGGTTCGCCGAGCTCGGTGAGCAGTTCGGCGATCTCCGCTTCGTCGAACTCGATGTGGATGCGGCGCTCACCGATGCGGTTGTTGAGGTACACGCGTTCCATCAGGAAGTCCTTCTTGGGTGGCTGGGTCGGTGCGGCGGGATCAGCAGCCGCTGGTGACGAGCGCGAGGGCGGCCGCGACGGTGTCGGTCAGGGTGGTGCGCACCGGCACACCGTGGCGGCGGGCCACGTAGATCAGGTATCGGTTGCGCTCGGGGTTGGGGCAGTCGGGCGGGCAGCCGAGGACCGCCCGGCCCGTCGACACGTCCAGGCCGAACTCCACGTTGGTGGTCATGGCCGGCATCGTCTTCAGGTCGCGGGGGATCCAGAAGAGGATCGCGCTGGCCGCGGCGCGGGCGTCGGTCTCCCAGTCGACTTGGGTCTCGTAGCGGTCGGCGCGCCGGCCGTGCCGGGACTCGGGGCTCAGGACGGTCAGGGGGTGGGCGCCGGCCCACTGCGCGGCCAGGGCGTCGGCGGCGCCGGGCCGCCAGGACGGGACCGGTGCGCTCTTGTCGGGGGTGGGTCCGGCGAGGAAGACGGACGGGCCGGCCGGGATGGGTTCGCGGGCCATGACCAGGTTGACGCTCATGAGGAGGCTCCGTTCTGCGCGGCGGCGCGGGCGGCGTGCTGCGGGGTCCAGGGCAGGGGCAGGTTGTCGCCGTCCTGGCGGGGGACGACGTGGACGTGCAGGTGGAAGACGGACTGGGTCGCCTCGGTGCCCTTCGAGGTGATGAGGTTGGCGGCGGGGAGCTCGGCCATCAGCTCGGCGGCGCGGCGGTACACCGCGGCGGTCACCTCCGGGTCGCTGCCGGCGTCGGCGACGTGGACGCGCGGCAGGACCATGACGTGGCCGTCGGTCACGCCACCGGTGCGCGGGCGGATCGCGAGGGCGTCGGGCCATTCCCGGACGATGACGGCCGGAGCCTGGCCGGCGGCGATGGAGCAGAAGACGCAGGTCTTCACGGTGGACCTCTCCTGGTGGGTGGCGTTGGGGTGACCGGGGCTCGTGCGGGGTGGCGGGTCAGATCCAGCGGAAGATGTCTCGGACCTGGCTGGCCGCGCCGCTGAGGTTGTCGGCGGGGAGGCTGTAGTCCACGTCGTACGGGTCGTCGGTCTCGTTCATCACGGCGGTGGAGGCGGCGGCCAGGACGTCGGCGAAGGCCTCGTGGACGCCTGCGTCCTGGAGGGCCTGGACGATGTCGTCCTGGTGGGCGCTGCCGCGGGTGATGGCGTCGGCGAGCAGCCGGAGCGCGGCGGCTGCGGCCGGGGCGAGGTCGGCGAGGGCTCCCCCGTCGCTGGTCAGGCTGGTGCGGGCCGGGGTCTCGATGCCGGTGATCGTGGCGAGGTGCTTCGGGGCCTTGGTCTCTTCGGTCACTTCGACTCCTCGGTGTGGTGGGCGGTGCTGAGCTGCGGGGTGTGGGGCGCTGCGGACGGAGCGTCGGGGTTGAAGGCCGGGGTGCCGTCCAGGAAGACGACGGCGCGGGCCTGTCCGAGCAGGGCGTGGAAGCGGTTGAGCAGCAGGCGGCCTTCGCGGGCGGTCTCGGCACTTCCTCGGTGGGTGTCGATGTCGCGGATCGCGTAGCTCAGCCAGTTGAAGTCGCCCTTCTGGATGGGGATCCGGACGCGGGCGGGGTCGGGCTGGGTGATGGAGGCAACGCCGGCGCTCTCGTACAGGCGGCCGATCAGCTCGGTGGTGTAGGTGCCGTTGCCGGAGTACGGGCGGGCGCGGCGGTTGCACTCGTCGGCGTGTAACAGCACGCGCTCGAAGGTCTTCATCTCGTCGAGGCTGATCCCGATGCACTGGACGGGCGGGGTCTTGGCGGGCTGCGGGGCGGCCGGGCGGTAGACGGTGTTGGGCGGCTCGGGCCGGTTCCGGCGGGCGAGCGTGGATCCGGCCAGAGCGCCGATCAGTACGGCGATGGCGATGAGGGCCCACTGGTCCATGCGTTCTTCCTTCCTGTGACTTGCAGCGGTAGTTGTCACCGGCGCCGGTGACCGACCTGCGGCTCCGCGCTGGAATCTCAGCGGTATCTGTCACCAGATGCACGAGTTTGTTGTCACCAACGGCACGTTCGCAGCCGTAGTTGTCACCACACCGACGTACGCGCGAGTCGGTGACCTGGAGCGCTGTACAGGCGTCGGTCCTCGACCGCCGCGAGCGTCCCGGCGGTGACAGTTCGCGCTGCGAGGTGACAGCTATCGCGAGCAGTCACACTTCCTGATGTGCGGGCCAGGGCGGCCCGACTCCTCAAGAGTGCCAACTCAAAGTTGGCCTGTCAACATGAATTTGGCCAACTAAATATTGGCGTCACGGTCCTGAGGTACACCGACGCCCCCGACCTGCGGCAACGGGGTCAGGGGCGTCGGGATGGGCGGCCGCGGCTGGCCAGGACCGGGCGGGCAGCGACGGTTGCCGTGCCCCGCCTGGGCCCTGCGCGGCACCCGGGTATCTGCTGGTGCCTCAGGAGTTGGGCGTCAGGGCCACGCTGATGATGTCGGCGTGGTCGAACGCCAGGTTCTCCGGCAGATCCTTCGCGGGCCACCAGCGAGCGGTGCGGGCGTCGTCCCCGGCGGTGGCCGGAGTGCCGTCGGGGACGATGACCATGTACGCGAACGTGACGTAGGTGCCGCGCGGGTCGCGGCCGACCTGGTCCCAGACGCCGATCTGGTGGAGATTGCCGACGGCCACATGGACACCGGTCTCCTCGGCGAGCTCGCGGGCGGCCGCCACGAAGGGCGCTTCTCCGGCGCCCACATGACCTCCCGGGAGCGCCCAGGCGGCTTCGAAGGGCGGCCGGTCGCGCTCGATCAGCACGACCTCGCCGCTGGGGGTCAGAGCGACGACGTCGGCCGTGTAGATGGGCTCGTTCTCGGTCTCGGACATGTTCGCCTTCGGTTGAAGTGGGCGAGCGCCGGCCGGACCAGGCGGGCGGCGCGCCCGGACGGGAGACCGGCTTGCCTCTGGGCCGGGCGGCCGTCCGCGCGAGGCCGGGCGCTCGGGGTGCTGGAACTACCGGGTGCGGCCGAGGCCGGCCAGGAATCGGGGCAGCAGGGGGCGCCAAGTGCGCTGCCCCCACGCCGGTCCGGCCACGGCGATCACCTCTTCCCCGCGTCCACGGTCTCCTGGACCATCCACACGGAGGAGGTCCGCTTCTGCCAGGCCCGGTAGGCGTCGATGGCGCCCTGATGAGTTCGCGGGTCGGCGTCCAGGTGCGGCCGCAGCTGGTCGGCGTCCAGGGTTCCGACCCGGGCCAGGACGTAGGCCAGGCGCAGGACCGCCCGCCACCGCCACTTCAGGATCAGCGCGCCGCCGTACAGGCCCTCGCGCGTCGTACTCACCGCGGGCATGTCCACCTCCGCGCAGTGTCCGTAGCACTCGACGATGTCGGAGCTCGACATCATGTTCATCGCGGTCTGGAACTCCGGTGCCCCGGCCGGGGCACCACGGCCCCGCAGCCACATGTACGTGGCCTGGAACCCGGCCATGCGCATCGCGAGCAGGTCCGACAGGGGGATGTCGCCGTCCCCGAACGGTGAGAAGTCGAAGTTGACCCGGTCCCCGTCCTCCAGGCCGAGAACCTCTGTATTGACGACGGAAGCCCCCGCGACCTTGAACCCGACGGTGTGACCGACGATCGCGTGCCCGGCCTCGTGCACAGCCGTCAAGAGCCGGTTCAGCCTCGGCTCCAGCCCGACCGTCGCCGTGATCTCCTGGCATAGCGCCCGGCGCTCCGGCTCCGTCATGCTCGGCTTCTCCATCGTGCTTCCCTCCCCGGGTCGGGGCCAGCCGTCGCACGTGGCAGGCAGGCTGTCCTCGTGGCCGGTGACGCTCACGACGCCCCCAGCGCGATGAGCGCTGCGCGGGCCCGCTCCAGGCGCTGGCCGGCGGAGTCCTGGACGTACCCGGCCGCTTCGTCGATGACCTCGGTGATGTCCTCGCCGACCTGGTCTTCGATCCGGACGCCGATGTCGGTCAGCAGGTCGGAGATCATCCCCAGCACGCTGCTGGACTGGTTGCGGTCGTCGTAGAGGGCCTGGAGGACCGCGGCCTGGTCCTCGTGGTCGGCGGTGTCGCCGAGCGCGTTCTCGCGCAGCGCGTGCAGGCCGAGACGGATGGCGGCGACGGCCGTCGTGATGTCGGCGCTCACCGGTGGGACGCCTTCACCGTGGCGAGCAGCGCGGCCAGCGTCTCCCAGGAGTGGTGCCAGCTCTGGTCGAGGCAGTACCGGCCGTTGATGCCGAAGTCGGCGAGGTTGAAGAAGGGCTTCTTGCCAGCGGCCTCGGCGAGCCGCTGGAGGAGGCCCTGGGGCACCCTGCGATCGGCGGCGAAGTGGGTTGCTCCCGAGACCGCGAGGGCGGCGGCCAGGGCGGCCGGGTGCAGGCGGATGCCGAGGACGCGGGTGCCAGCGACGAGGACCAGGCCCTGGGTGGCGGTGTACTGGATGACGTGGTGGAGGCAGGCGCGGCGGCCGCCGTCGGTGCCGACGGTGGTGACCGTGCCGTCCTCGTGCTCGTACGTCACCGGGGCGGCGTCGGTGGCGCCCTTGGCCTGGGAGTCGAAATCGGACTGCCCCCAGTGGTCCGCGTGATCGGCCGCGGCGCGCAGTAACGCGTAGGCGGCGGCGAAGGTAGCGGCGCGGTGGTTCATCATGAGTGTTCTCCTCGGTTCCGCTCTGGACGGGGAGCCCCGGGGGCGGCCGTACCTCTTGGCCGATGCTGCGGCCGCCCCTGGGACCTATGGCGCCGGCCTACTGGTCGGCGGTGTCGGTGTAGCGCTTGAGCTGCTGGCGGACGTGCTCGCGGGAGAAGTCGAGGTGCTCCGCGGTCGCGCCCTGGGTGAGGTTCTTCGCCTCGATCTCGGCCTTGACCGCGGCCCAGTAGGTGCGCCGGGCGGTCTCGATGGCCTGGTCCCGGGCCTCGGCGGCCTTGTCGAGGCGGGCCTTGGCGGCGGTGGCCTCGGGGGTGTCGGGTCTGGTGGGGGTCATGGTGATCAGCTCCGTGACGGTTGAGGGACGATGTAGCTGCTCCCTGCTCCGGTTGAGAGCGGGTTGGGCTGGCCCGGGGCGGGCGGCGCTTGGTTGGTAGCCGGTGGTGCCGTCCGTCCCGGGGGTCAGAGCGTCTTGGTCTTGGGCTTGCAGGCGTGCGTGAAGGCGACGTCGAGGATGGGTCCGATGCGGTCGGGGTAGTCGGTGATCTTCATCGAGAGCCCGCACTTGTGGCACTTGAACGTCGCGGTCTTCATCGGGGTGGTCAGGCGGGTGAGGGCCTGGCGGATCATTTCGGCGAGCATGCGGTTCTCCATCGGCCGGTCAGACAGCGAGGGTGATGAGCCCTGCGAGGACCAGCAGGGCGACGGCACCGGCGGTCATGTCGATGGCGAGCCGGAGCGCGCGGAACTTCCGGGCGGCGATGCGGGAGAGGACCACGATCCGCTCGGCGCTGCGGTCGGTGGCGATGTCGGCGGCGGCCTGCTCGGGCGTGCAGGTCGCCCAGTGAAGGTAGGAGCCGCTGACGTCGCCGCCGAGGCGGGGGCGGACGATCAGCAGGACCAGGAGCATCGCGGCGGCCAGGGCGGCCGCGCCGATGCCGGCGGCGACGGTGGCGGCGACGGGGAGGTCGTGGTCGGGGACAGCGGCGACCAGGACGGCGAGGGGGAGGCTGAGTACGGTCAGGAGCGCCGACGCCTTGGCATCGGTCCTGCCCATCTCCGCGATCACCTCGGTGCGGGCCTGGGCCAGGCGCGCCTCGGTGGGGGCTGCCTGCGATAACTGCCGGGTCTGCTCCATGATTCATCGCCTCCGTTCGTCGGGTGCGGGCCCTTGCCCACACCTCAAGAATGCCAAGTTTCAGTTGGCATGTCAATGCAGGCTTGGCCAACTGATAATTGCAACCCGAGGGGCCGCCTGCCCCACGGGAAGGGCAGGCGGCACCCGCGGCTACTCGTCGGCGGGGGCGGCGCGCATGTGCTCGTACGCCCAGCAGGCCCTCTTCCACAGGTCGCTCGCGTACGCCTCCGGCTCCTGGGCGCACAGGCGGGCGTAGAGGTCGGGGAAGTTGCGGCCGGTGCCGTCGCCGTCGGGGTCGGTGTCCATGGCGTCGGCCAGCGCGTACGGGTCCTTGGGGACCTGCGGTTCGAGGTGGTCAAGGTCGGGGCGGAAGGCGCCGGTGGTGATGACGGTGCCCTCGATGTGCGCGGTGTGGTGCAGCTGCCTGCGCAGGCCGGCGGCGATCTCCTCGGCGCGGCTCTCGTGTTCGTACGGGCCGATCCGTACCGGGTCCAGGCCGGGGCGGTCGAGGATGACGGCGTGACCGACCGGGTCGGTGTAGCGGACGGGGCGGCCGAGCTGGTGGGCGTAGGAGATCTCGGCGCGGGTGGAGTCGCCGATGTAGCAGCCTGGGTTGACGACCAGGACCTCGTCGCAGGCCCGGATCTTCCAGCGGTGCAGCGCGTCCAGCGCGAGCTTGAGCTTCTCGGCGGCCGCGGGTTCCGCCCACAGGGGGTGAGCCTTCTTCAGGTCGATGCCGGGCGCGAGGACTGCCCGGCCGGCGGCCGTCTCGCGGAAGTTGGCCTCGGCGAGCTCCTCCCAGAAGGCGGTGGATCCGCAGAGGGTGACGACCGTGGGCCGGTCGGTGGAGGTGTCGGACGGGTTGAGCAGCTGCTCGGAGGTGGCGGGGGCGGCGGCCGCGATGAGGCCGGCGGCCTGGAGGTCGCGGTGGTGGTGCTCGGGGTTCATCGGCATGTCTGTTCCTTCGGGATGGGCGGGCGCGGCCGGCGCCGGTTGGATGGGACGCCGGCCTCCGTGGTGCGCGCCCTGGGTTCAAGGGGTCGGTCCGGAAGCGGCTGGGGCTCGGTCTTCGCGGCTCGTGCCTGGGCCTGGCGCCAGGCCTTGGCCAGGTGCAGCACGGCCTTCTCGTACGTCGGGGGGTCGGTGGTCTCGGCGGCGTCGCCGGCGGCGGCGAGCGCCTGGACGAGGGCGACGGCTTCGGGGACCGTCAGGTCGTCGAGGACGGCGAGCTCGTCGCCGCGGAACGGGTCGATGCGGAGCCGACCGTACTCATCCTTGATGCGGTCGTGGTCTCGCTGGATCACCCGCCGGCGCACGACGGCGCGGTGGGATTCCGGACTCGGCCGGCTGGGCCTGGGGCGGAGCACGTAGATGCCCGTGGCGAGGAAGCGGGGCGCTGCGCTGACCATGCCGACAAGCACCACGGCGCCTCCGCCCCAGAGCAGGGCCAGCAGCAGGGAGTGGATCCACTGCCGGGCGGCGTCCACCAATGTCATCGGCCCGTCGCTCGCAGCTCGTGCGTGTGGCACAGGACGGGGCCGATGAAGATGCTGATCCTGTTCACCGTCCACCGCCCTTCGGTGAGCGGGCCGGGCGGGACCTCGTCGACGATCCTGCCCGTCTTGCCCTTGGCCCGGGGATCGTCCGCGCAGTCGAGGATCTCTACCTCGGCACCGGCGTTGAACATCTGCTTCTCCTTAGGTGGTTGGCGTGCTGGGGGGCTGTCTGCGGGGTGGCGGTCGGCGCCGCGGGCCGGGGCGGCCGGCCTGGGTGGTGGCCGCCCCGGGGGTGGGTCAGCCGGACTGGCGGATCGGCATGATCAGGTAGCGCAGCGCGGTGGGGTTCGCTTCGGCGGGGACCAGGAGCGCCGGCTTGACCGGGTTGACGATCTGGAGGCGGATCCGGTCCGTCTTCAGCGCGGTGACGCCGTCGAGGAGGTAGCCGGGGTTGAAGGCGATGGTCACGGGGGCGCCGGTGAGCAGGTCGGTGGTGGCGGTGACCTGGTCGCGGGCGGAGGCGTCGTCGGCGGTGCCGGCGCTCAGGGCCAGGGCGCCGTCGGTGAGGTGGAGCTTGACGGGGTGACCGCGTTCGGCGACGAGGGCCATGCGCTTGACGGCGTCGGCGAGGTCGCTGGCGTCGAGGTCGGCGGTGGCGGTGAAATCGGTGGGCCACAGGGCCTTGTGGTCGGGGAGCTGGCCGTCCATGGCGCGCAGGGTGAGGGTGCGCGTACGGCCGGCCAGGCCGAGGACGCCGTGGGAGGCGGGGAGGGTGAGGTGGACCTGGTCGTCGGTGGCGAGGATCTTGGCGGCTTCGGCGAGGGACTTGGCCGGGATGGTGGTCTGGGTGGTGGTGCCGGTGGCCTTGGCGGGAGTCCAGGGGATGGGGCGGAGCGCGAAGCGGTAGCGGTCGGTGGCGGCGAAGGTGATCGTGTCGTCGGTGATCTCGGCCTGGATGCCGGTGAGGATCGGGAGGGCGTCGTCGCGGCCGGCGGCGGTGGCGACCTGGTGGATGGCCTCGGCGAGCGCGTGCCCGGCCACGGTGCCGCTGGCGGCCGCGGGCCGGGGCAGGGTGGGGTACTCCTCCAGCGGGAGGGTGTGCAGGGTGTAGCGGGTGCGGCCGGAGGTGAGAACCAGGCGGGTGCCGTCGAGTTCGAGGTCGACCGGGTGGGTGCCCTTGACCGTGCGGGTGATGTCGGCGAGGAGGCGGCCGGAGACCAGGACGGTGCCGGGGGTGGTGACCTCGGCGTCCACGGTGGCCTGGGCGCTGGTCTCGTAGTCGAAGGCGGCGACGGCCAGGGTGCCGGCGGTGGCCTCCAGCCGGATCGCGGCGAGGACGGGGACGGGGGGCCGGGCGGGCAGGGCCCGGGCGGCGTCGGTGACGGCGGCCGCGAGCGGGGCGAGGTCCGTACGGAACTTCATCGTTGCTCCCTTCCGAGCGGGCGGGCGGCGGTCCGGCCGGGGCCGGGGTGCGCCCGGGGTGCGGTGAGGTCGGGGCCGTCCGTCCGGTACGGGTGAGCCGTACCGGACGGACGGGTGAGCGGGGTGGTGGCCGTCAGGCCGCGGCGGCGTCGCGGCGCTCGGCGCGCAGGCGGCGCCGGTCGCTGAGGGTGGTGCCGGCCCAGATCGCGGATCCGGCGCGGGTCGGGTGGTCCAGGGCCCAAGCCAGGCACTGCTCGCGGACGGCCTCGGGGCATCCGCTGAGGCAGGCCTTCTGACCGTTCGCGCGCTGCTTCAGGGTGGTCCCGGTCCAGTCCTCGGGGTCGGCCCCGGGCGCCCGGCACGGTTCGTTGCCGGTCAGCTGCGGCCAGGGGGCGAGGTCGGTGGTGGTCACTCCCCCACCCCCTTGGTGCCGGCGGCCGGGACGGCTGCGGTGGGCAGCAGGTGCTCGAAGGGCTCCCAGGCCGCGAGCTCGAAGGACATCTCCAGAAGTTCGAAGGGGTACTCCACGCCCTGGTCGTGGTCGTTCTGGGCTGCCTTCTCCGGCGGGAGGTTGGAGCGGTCTCCGTCGTCGGTGTCGTCGGCGGCCTGGTCGAGGTCGATGTACGCGACGACGACGTGGGTGTCGGTGCGCTCCAGGACGTACAGGCTGCGGACCGGCATCTCGTCGGGGTCGACGTCGTGACGGCGGATCCAGGTCTGGCGGGTGGCGGCGATGGCCCATGCCTCGCTGGCGTCGGCGGCGTCGGTGACCTTGGTGCAGGCCGCCGCGTACTCGGTGCCGGCCTTGACGAGTTCGTTGACGCGGGCGGTGATGTGGTCGCTGAGGGCCTGGGTGCCGATCAGCCAGGTCAGGGAGGCGAGGCCGGTCATGACGCTGCTCCCGTCGGGACGAGGGTGCGGGAGATCTTGGTGGGGGCGAGGAGGTGGAGGAGCGCGGAGCTGTGGTGGTGGGAGCCGAAGGTGGCGGGCAGGCCGCAGCTCCAGCAGTCGGCCTCGTCGCCCTGCCAGGCGACGGCGCAGCGGCTGCACACGAAGGCGCGGTCGGCGAGCAGGGGGTTGGCCTTGGCGAGGGACTTCAGGAACCGGCCGGCGGTGCTCAGCGGGCGGGTGGTGGAGGTGTGGTGCTGCTTGCGGCGGACGGCGTGCATGATGGTGGTCTCTCTCTCGTCTTGGCGGGTGAGGGGCCCGGGGCGGCCGGCGGTTTCTGAGGCCTTGACGGCCGTCCCGGGGCGGAGCTATCGGTCGATGCCCTTGTGTTCGGCCTGGTCCCAGCGGAGGTTCCAGCCGGGGCGCAGTCCGCGGGCGGACCAGTCGGTGCGGCACGAAGCAGCGGGGACGTCCTGGCCGGCCAGGGTGTGGAGGAGGGCCGTCTCCCAGGCGCGCTGTGCGGCCTGGCGGGCCTCGCGGCCGTTCTCGGCGAGCCCTGTGAAGACATGTACTCCGCGCTCGCCGGTGCCCGCGCGCTCTATCGGGACGTCGACCTCCCACATGAACTGGGGCATCGTCATCCCTCGGCGTCCGGGTCGAAGTCGACGCGGACGGGCAGCACGGTGATGCGGATGCTGGTCGTGCCCTCGTCGTCCGGGCCGGGGCCGAACATCACGAGGTCCTCGCAGGCGTCCTCGTCTCCGCTGTCCGGCACCCAGCCTGTGGTGACGCCAGCAGGAAGGGTGCGCCGCCTCACCAGCCGGGCTTCGGCAAAGGTCCGGGCGGCCTCCCGGGTGGTGAAGGTGCCGTACGGAATGTTGCGGCGTTCGGCACGGAACACGGCGAGCGCGGCCGGCTTCTCGTCGGTGAGGTGGGTGATTCCGGGGAAGATGGCCTCGGCGGCCGCCAGGCGGGCCTCGGTCTCCATGGAGGCGCCGAGCAGCTGGAGGATCTGGACGGTGAGGGGCAGGGTGCCGGCGGCGGCGCGGCGCCGGATGTCGGCGATCACGGTGGTGGGGTCGGGGTTCGGGACGGTGGTGGAGGTCATCAGTTCTCCGTCTCGTGGCGGGCCGGCTGTTCCGGTCCTCGGCGGTGCCCGGTCCTCGGGAGGTGGGGCCGGGCACCGCGGGGGGCCGTCAGCGGCCGGCCGTGCTCGGCAGGTGAAGGGCTTCGTCCAGGACGGTCCAGAGGAAGTCGCTGGGCTCGAAGGCGGTGTCGGCGATGGTGAGCTGGGCGGCGCGGGCCAGGGTGTCGAAGGCGGTGTCGCCGACGAGGCGGCTGTGCCAGGAGTGCCGGAGCTCGGGGCGGGTGAGGGTGCGGCCGTACCGGGTGTAGTCCAGGCCGTTGACGCGGGAGACGACCATGCCGGGGTGGAACTCGTCGCCATGGAACCGGACGAGCAGGTCGAGGCCGGCCTGCTCGGTGAAGTCGACGAGGCGGGTGAGGATCTCGGGATCGGCGACGAATCCGGTGACCGCGGCGCGCTGCTCCCACAGGTTGCCGGCGTAGTCGGCGGCGTCGTAGCCGGGCTGGGAGTCGTCGGTGAGGAATCCGGCCCGGTTCGCGGCGGCCAGGCAGCCGATGAGGGGGAGGGTCTCGTCGTCGGGCCCGTAGTTCGGCACGTTCCCGGCGCAGGAGCGGATGTCGCCTTCGAGCCAGCGGGCGGTCAGCTCGGCGAGGTCGGAGAAGGTGGTGGCGGCGCGCCAGAGGCGGCGGTCCGCGCGGCTCGGCCAGGGAAGTCGGATCTTCATGGCGGTCCTCCTGTCGGGTTCAGAGCTGGGCGGCCAAGGCCTCGGCGTCGTAGGCCTCGACCTCGCGCTGCTCGATCAGCAGCTCGTAGGCGGTGAGGGTGTTGGGCTTCATGGGCTGCCGGCCCCAGACGTGCTTGAGGTACTTGAGGTGGAGCTCGCGGGCGGAGCGGTCACCGAGCTGGTGGGCATGGACGAGCTCGTGCACGAGGGTTTCGAGGACGTCGCGCTCGTGGCGCATGTTGCAGATCTGGAGGACGATCAGCGCTCCGCCGCGGTCGATGGACGTCTGGCCGTAGGCCTGGCGGGAGTGGCGGTCGGGGCGGCTGACGGTGTTGACCTGTGTGGGGTTGATGCCGGTCAGGAGCTGGGCTTCCGCGGTGTTCACCAGGTGGTCCATCCGGCTGGTGTCGCCGTTGAGGACCAGGTGGACGGCCGGCAGGGAGCCGAACTTGTCGCGGACGATCTTCTCGGCGTCGGGGGCGATGGTCTTGGCGTACCTGCTGAGGCGGCCGCCTCCGAAGAGGAAGTGCTGGGTCGAGATGCGGAGCATGACGGTCCCTTCTGGGGGGGAGTTCGGAGGTCGGGTGGAAGGACCACCCGAACCCAACAAGAAAACTATAACTGCCATTCATCACTAGATCTAGTGGGCTACCCCTGCTGTCAGTCCCCGGCGCGCTCGGCGAGCTCGGCGGCCCGCTGCAGGAGGTCGAGGACGGCGCCGACGGTCGGGACCGCGATGTTGTTGTTCACGGCGATGTCGAACTGGCGGCTCAGGGCCCGCGGGTCACGGCCCTCGCTGCGCCACTGCGCCTCCAGGCGGGCCCGGTAGGCCGCCGTGGGCTGGGCGTACGCGGCCGGTTCCGCCATCGCGGAGCGGATGTAGATGTGAGAGCGGTTGGTGGTGTCGGCGTCGGCCGGCGCGGCCATGAGGGCGCCGAGGATGCAGTGGCGGCCGGTGGCGTCGCGGAGTTCTCCGCGGCACCAGCCGCCGGTGGCCAGCACAGCCGCGGCGCGGCGGATGTGCAGGCTCGCGCGGGTGGCCGGCCGCTGGTGGCGGCGGGTGATCCGGTCGAGCAGGGAGGGGCGGGCGGCGGCCTGGGCGGCGGCGGTGGCCCGTTCGCTGCGCTCGACCTCGG
Organism: Streptomyces virginiae; assembly: GCF_041432505.1. Taxonomy (GTDB): domain Bacteria; phylum Actinomycetota; class Actinomycetes; order Streptomycetales; family Streptomycetaceae; genus Streptomyces; species Streptomyces virginiae_A. Next base: position 157,099 of record NZ_CP107873.1, on the reverse strand, counting down.
CGAGCCCGGCGGCCACCAGGGCCGGGATGTCGAACCCGGCGGAGGGTTCGGGCTGTTCGTGGGCCGGGGCGGGTGCCGGGGCCGGGGCCTTGGTGATCCTCTTGAGCCAGGCTTCGACCTCGTCGGCCAGGAGGCGGGTGCTCGTGTCGGGAGCCTGGGTGCCGAAGGTGGCGGGTGCTGCGGATGCGGGCATGGCGAAGCCTTCCTGCCTGCTGCGGGACGGTGAGGTTGGGAGCTCCGGGGGCGGCCGGCTGAGTTTTGGCGACCTGGAGGCCGGCCCCGGAGGCGGTGGATCAGGCGGTGTACTTCCGAACGTTCTTGTAGACGTAGTCGCGCTTGCGGCCCATCGCGTCGGCGACGTGCTGCTGGGCGCCGTGGTAGCTCTTGCTGAGCTCGCCCATCCGCTGCCAGAACTCCTTCTCGGCGGCGAGTACGGCGTTGTCGCGTGCGGTCTGCGCGATCTGCACGGCGGCCTTGATGTCTTCGGCGGTGGTGGGCTCGTTGTCGGGGCGGGGGGTCATTTGGGCTCCTCGCGGTCGTGAGGGACGATGGGTCCGGCCCTCCTGCTCCGGTTGGAGCTGGTTGGGAGACCCGGGGACGGTGGGTTGAGTTTGGCGACCTGGCCGCCGTCCCCGGGGCGCCTCTACTTCAGATCTTTGCGGGCGTCGTCGGCCCACTCGTCACCGACCTGGCCGTACCCGAACGCCTCCTCCGCCTTGCGCAGGTGAAGGACGGCCGCATAGAGGCGCTGCGCCTGGTCCTCCTCGCCGCGCTCGGCGAAGGCCACACCGAGCCTGCGCGAGAGCGCGCCCGTCGCTGTCAGCAGACCGCTGGTGTGGAGGCTTTGGTGGATCTCGTCCGGCTCGGCGCCGAAGTCGATGTCGGCGCGGATGTGGTCGAGCTCTTCCGTCAGGGCGTAGGCGGTGTCGCCGTCCCAGCGGTCCGGGTTGATCCGGTCGATGAGCCCGTTGGCGGCAGCGTTGATGACGTAGAGGGCGCCGATGAGAGTGAGCCACGTGACGACGGCTCCGGGGAGGGTCAGGTTCGCGAGCGGGCCGTCGTTGTTGACGATCGCGTGGAGTCCGAGGGTGCCGGTGCAAGCGATGATCACGATGCCGTCGTAGCGAATGACGGCGGACAGGGCCTTGACGCCGGCGCGCCGGGCGCGCGCGGCCCGGACCGGGCGGTGCTTCAGGGACTCGGGGCGGACGGTTCCGGCGGGGTGGACCAGGGTGTGGGTCACGAAGTGCTCCTTCGGTTTGCTGGTGCTGGACGGTTGGGAAGGCGGCCGGCTGAGTTGGCGACCTGGCGGCCGTGCGGGTCGGAAGGTGAGGGACTATGGTGTTTGCCCCCCGCTCCTGTGGAGTGGGATGGGAGGCCCGGGGCGGCCGGTGAAGGTTGGTAGCCAGAAGGCGGCCGCCCCGGGGCGAAGTCAGCGGCTGCGGAGCTTGCCGGAGACGGTGCGCACGCGCTCGCGCAGGTGGCCCGTGCCGCGCGTGGTGATGCCACCGGAGACCGTGCTCACGTCGATCGAGCCGATGGCGGCGGGGGTCGCGGTGACGTGGACGTCGCCGGAGACGGTGTTGGCTCGGAACTCCGAGCCGTTGTACGCGCCGATCTCGAAGTCGCCGGAGATGGAGCTGATGTCGACCCGGGCTTCGACGCGGCCCACCTCGAAGTCGCCGCTGGTGGTGTTGCCGCGCAGCGTGTTCACGCTGCGGGCTTCGACGTCGCCGGAGAGCGAGTGGAAGTCCAGGACCTGGAGGTCGCCGTTGACGGTGAGGTCGGCGCTGGTGGTCTCCATCCGGACCGAGGACATGTCGCTCGGCAGCGTCACGTCGACGGTGATGGTGCCCATGCCGCCGCCGGAGACGACGGTGCCCTTCGGGGCGACGACGCGGCCGCCGATGGTGATGTCGCCGCCGCTGATGGTCATGCCCGTCACCGAGCCGCTGATGACGCCGAAGTTCTGGCCGACGACCATGCTGTTGCCGCTGAAGTTGAAGGTGGAGTTGCCCATCGTCATCGTGTTGCCCTCGACCTTGGGGACGCGGACGGTGAGGCTGTTCAGGGCCTGATGGGTGCTCTCCTCCATCGTGGCGCCGCGTACGGCGTCGGCGAGCGGGCCCTCGTCGTCACCTGTGCTCACGGTGACGACCGCATTCGTCAGCGTCGGGTCGATGGTGATGTTGACCTTGCCCAGGTGGCTGATGACGTCGGTCCACAGGGGTCCGGCGGCGGTGGCGGTGAAGGTCTTCGAGGTGGTCAAGGCGAACTCCCTGGTCGGAGGGTGCGGGTGTGGGTGTCCGGGACTTGCTGCCCGGGGGCCTTGCATGTCTCAAGTATGCATCTCCAAAGAATGCATTTCAAGTGAATGCATTCAGGGATTTGCGGGCTCTTCCCCGGCTACGCGTCGGCGCTGGTCACGGCGCCGGAGCGGGAGTTGGCCGCCGCGGGCCGTTGGGCGCCGACGGCCGCCTCCTCGTCGCGGGGCCCCGCCTTCGGGTCGGCGGGGGTGCGGCCGCCGGCCCGGGCCCGGGCGGCCTTGCGCTCGGCGGCGGCCAGGGCCGCCGCGGCCGGGCCCTCGCACTCGGTGCACGAGATGTCCAGGCCCGGCGCCACGATCCGCCCCTTGTCCTCGCAGACCAGGCACGCCAGCCCCTTGACCGGTGCAGGCATGCCGTACGCGGCGCGGTACTTGGCGACGGAGGGGATCTTCGGCCCCGGGGCCTGCTTGCCCTTCTTCTGCGCCGGGGCGGGCGCCTCTTGCGGGATGCCGGCCTGCATGGCCCAGGCGGTGCGGATGAGGGCCGCGACCGGGGAGTAGGCGACGTTGACGGCCTTCTTCTTCACCCTGCGGACGCGACGGCGGACTTGGCGGCGGACGCGCTTCTTCGCCTCCCTCACCAGGAACTTGGTGACGATCCGCGCGGCCTTGGGGACCTCTTCGACCAGGTCGATGGGCGGGGGCGGCTGCTCACCGAAGCCGGCCTCCAGGATCCAGTGCATGTCCCAGTTCGGGATGGTCCAGCGCATGTCCGCCCAGGCGGTGAAGTGGCCGGGGTCGATGAGGTGCTCGGACCACTCGTGCCGGGCCGGGCAGAGCACCTCGACCACGGGCTGCGCGGCGCGCTCCAGGACGAGGGTCAGGCCGGTGTCGGCGCCGCACATCGGGCAGGTGACGGGCAGGGCCTGCCAGATGACGCGGATGGTGCGGTCGGGGTCGATTCGGAGGTAGTTGAAGCGGCGCTCGGCGGTGATGCGGTAGTAGCCGGCGTCCGGGTCGTGGGTGCGGGTCGGGTCGATCATTACGGACTCCTGGGGATCTTTCGGGCGGGGAACAGCCGGGAACGGGGAGGAACGTGCAGGTCAGGGGGCCGGAACATGGTGGGAACAGGTGCGGGGCGGGGAACACCGTCACCGGTTCCGCGAGGTGTTCCGTCCCTGTTCTCGGCCTGTTCCGGCGCGCTGACCTGCGTGTTCCTGGAGTGTTCCGGCGCTCAGGAGGCGCTTGCGTCCTCGCCGGTGATCTTCTTGAGGTGGCGCAGGCAGTAGCCCTTGACCGTGCTCTTCTCGCCCGGGCGCCGGTAGCTGTCGGTCGTCCAGGACTTGCCGCCGGGGGCGAGCACCGCCTTGATCGCCGCCTTCAGCGCGGCGGCGCGGGCGGCCTCCTGGTCCGCGGCGTCGTCCCCGTCGAACGCCTCCAGGTCCCAGCGGTCGGCGTCGTCCTGCGCGAGGCCGGCCGCGATCTCCTCCAGCTGGAGGCCGCTCGGGTCCCCGGCCGCCCGGTAGACCTCGCGGATGGAGGTGATCAGCTGGGGGACGGCGCCCTGCTCCTGGCCGCCGGCGGCGTAGTTCCGGGCGCTGGTCTCCATCAGGCTCCGCAGCGAGATGCGGCTGAGCTTCGCGGACTCGGGGTCGATGTCGACCAGCCCGGCCTGGGCCCGGGCCCGGCCGCGGCGCAGCAGCTCCTCGGGGCCGGCGTAGCAGCCGCGGTAGGGGATGGGTTCGCAGTAGGCGTTGCCGGCCATCACGTAGACCACGGAGGCGTCGTTGAGCTGGTCACCCATCGCGGGGGTGAGCCGGTCGGCGCGCCACCCCTGGGCGAGCATGCCGTCGCCGAGGATCTGGATGACGTCGTCCTTGTCGCAGGCCGCCAGCACCTGGACGGGCAGTTCCACCACCCAGGTGTTGTCCTTGATCTTCTCCTTCGTGACGCCTTGGCCGGCGATGACCTCGGTGGCGTCGCTCTTGGCGCAGGTGATCGAGATCTCGGCGAGCATGCCGTCGAGGTCCCAGGAGACCTGCCGCTTGAGGTCCTCGTCGTAGTAGCCCTTGCGGCTCTCGCGGACCAGCGCGGGGAACTCGTCCACGATGACCTTGATGCCGGGTCGTTCCCCGGAGGTGACCCAGTTCTCACCCATGCCGAGGCGGTCGAAGAGCCCGGGCCGGCCCTTGCCGATGTCCAGCACCCACTGGAGCGCGGCCTTCGCCTCCGCCGGGGTCGTGGCCACCACGTGCATGGCGTGCCGGAGCCCGCCGAAGCCGCTGCCGGCGCCGCCCAGGTCGATGCCGATGACGATCTGGTCCTCGGTCGCGGTGAGCACGTCCAGGATGGCCCGCAGGATCGTGGACTTCCCCGATCGGCTCTTGCCGACGACGTTGACGTTGGTCCGGCACATGGGCAGGGCCAGCGGCCGCCCCGCCATGTCGCCGCCGATCTGCTCCTTGTGGAGGTCGGTGGTGGAAACGGACTTCGGTTCTCGGACTGGCAGTTCGGGAACGGCTTGCCACGGGTTGGGGCCTGGTACGCGGATGACGCAGTAGTTGCGGGACTGCGCGGACTGCTGGAGCAGCACGCTGCCGGTGCGTACGCCGGGAAGGCATGCCTCCAGCAGGTCCAGCCCCTTGGACATCGTCTCCGGGGTCATCCGCTCCAGCCAGACGTGGATCTCGAAGCCCCACGCGTGGGGGTCGACCCGCAGGGCCGAGAGGTTGAGTTTCAGGTCCTCGGTGAGGGCCTGGCGCATCATCTGCTCGAACATCCGCGGCGTCATGCCCACACTGATCTGCTGCGGGGCGCCGGCCTCGATCCGCTCCAGCTTCTCCAGCTCCTCCTCGCTCACCTCGACGTCACGGCCCAGCATTGAGATCCCGGCGAGGTTGAGCACCAGCGCGCCGAAGAAGCCCCAGACGTCGGCGAAGCCGTAGGCGGCCGCGTCGGCCAGGACCAGCGGGCCGTAGGTGACTCCGGCGCGGAACGCGACGGCTCGCTTCGCGGTCTTCCGGGCGCTCTGCGCGACTGCCAGCTGCTTGCCGGCCTCCAGCTGGAGCCTGGCCGCCTGGGCCTGCTTCTGCTCCCGGTTCAGGAGCGCGAGCTGCGCGCGGCGGGCGCTGCGGTCGGCGGTCCTGACGGCGGCGAGCGCCAGGCGCTCGTCGGCCGCGGCCTTGTAACCCTCCATGCCGATCACCCAACTGCGTACCCGCTGCTCCCCGCGCAGGGCCCGCGGGACGACCCCGTGCACGGTGAGCTGGCGGGCGGCGGCCTTCCGCGCCCGGCGGCGGGCCTGCCGGCGCAGGTAGGCGTAGCGGGCCTTGCGGCCGTCCTTGGTGCGCAGCTGCGGGTTGATCCAGGGGCGGTCGCCCTCCGGGTCCTCGCGCAGCTCCCACTCCTGGGGGGTGTAGACGGTGCCTTCCACCGGCCGGTTGTGCTCCGGCGCTGGCTCGTCGTCCTCGTCTTCGTCTTCGTCGGCCGGGAGGTCCGTCGGCTGGGCCGGGATGTCGGCCGGCGTCTCGCGGTCCGTGTGCAGCAGGGCCGTGAAGGCGGGGCCGCCGTCGCCGTAGAGGGTCTCGAAGACCGGCTCCAGGTCCTCGACGAGCTTGATCTTCACCTCGCGGGCCTGGGATCCCTGGTCGGGGCCGACGACGCCGAGGGCCTCCAGCGCGTCCATCATCCGGCCCGTCAGTTCCCAGCCGATGCGCAGCTTGCGCTGGAGCATGGACCGGGAACCGAACTGGGCGGAGACAATCAGCTCGGCGGCCTCCCAGAGCACCTTGCGGTCCATGCCCTGGCCGACCTTGGCCCACAGGCGAGGGTCGTCGACTTTCGAGTTGGTGTCGATCTCGGTCATGCTGGTCACGCCTCCTGTCGGGGGTGAGCGCGGGGCGGGGAAGCCGGGCATCGCTTTGGTCGGTTGAGACCGGCGGGCCCCGCCCTGCGCTCTGGGGGAAGGTGTTCGGGTCAGGCGGCGTTCGCGCCGCCGGGGCAGTCGTTGCAGACCCCGTAGCGCTTGGGGATCTCGTAGTCCTTCTCGGTGTGGCACTCGGGGCAGACCCGGCGGGCCGCCGCCGCCTTGCGGATCGCGGCCCATCGCGCCTCCGTCATCGGCCGCTTCGGCTGGGCCAGCTCGACCAGGTAGAGGGCGGCGAACATCGGGTTGCCCTGGCGGGTCCACCCGAGCTGGCCGGCCACGGGCTGGCCGCCCGGGCGCAGCCCGCGGGCGCGCAGCTGTCGGTAGGTGGCCATGACCTCGGGGTCGGGGCCGAGCTTCCAGGGCCAGGTCGGTATGCCGAACTCCTGACCCTGCGGGTCGTCGTAGCGGGGGCTGGTTCGCGGCATCACCGACTCCCGGAGTTGCTGCGGGTCGACTTGGCCTTGGCGAGGCGGTCGTAGACCCAGGACTTGCTCGGCTCGATGGCCTTGTCTCCGTGGGCTTCCGCGCGGCGCTGCTTCGTCTCCGCGGTGACCCCCTTGGCGTTGGGGATCCGGCCGTCGCGGATCTCGCTGCGGATCCACTCCTCGATCGCGGCGTTCTCGGTCGCGTCGTAGTTCCTGGCGGTTTCCGCGGCGGCCCGCCGGGCGGCCGGCGAGAGCCTACGCACCGGGGCCGTCACGGAACGCCGCTTCGAGCCTGCGGCCGCAGCCTCGCGCTTCCGTGCGGACGCCTTTTCGGGTGTGCGCGCGGACGGGGGGACGGACGGGTTGACCTGCGAAGATCCATTCCACCGGAAAGCGTTCGCCGGGCCCTCCACGAGTCCGTCACGGGTGCCCGCAAAGACCCGTGTGGGGAGGGTTGCAGGCTCTTCCGCGACCGCCTTCACGGACTCCTCAGGGACGTTCTCGGCCGCCACTGCGGACACCTTCGCGGAAGCGGTCAGGCGCATGCGGCGCGCGTCCGCGAGCTCCTCCAGAACCTCCGCCAGACGGCCTTCCGCGTCCACGCGCAGCCCGAGCATGTCGGCCGACAGGTGCCGGAGCAATTCCTCGGGCAGGTCAGCGCCGGTGCCTTCGTGCACGCCGTACGCGGCGTGCCAGGCCTCGTCTTCGGAGAGCAGTTCGTGCCCGGCGATGGCGCGCAGCGTCTTCGCCGTCGCCCAGACCTGCGGCAGCAGGTCCTCGCGCTGCTTGCGGGTGGCCTTCACGTCCTTGCGCCGGGCCCGCTCGGCCTTCAGCCGCGCCCGGGCTTCCTGGTGCCGGCCGAGCTGGACCAGCTGCCAGACGGCGATGGGGATGATCGAGGAGGCAGCGAGTACGGCGCCCAGGATGGTCCCGTACTTGTCGCCGCCGACCTGCTGGCCGTGGAGCCAGTTGATCCAGGCCGCCAGGCCCGCGAAGGTGTAGATCGCGATCCGGTACGGCCACGGCGAGCGGCCCTGCTGCATGGCCTTGGCCTCGCCGGCCGTCGCCGCCCAGGCGGAGCACTCCAGCATCACCGGCAGGAGGGCGACCAGAAGGAAGCCCACCCAGCCCATCTCGGTGAGGATGCCCGTGCCGGTCAGCGAGGCGGCCTGGGAGATGAGAGCCGGGACGATGCTGCACGCCATGACCGCCAGGGCGGCGGCCAGGTCGAGGTGTTCGGCCAGCCAAGCCGGGGCGGCGTTGAGCCGGGCGGCGAAACGCTCGCGGGCCTCCTTGCGGCGCCGGGCCTTCTCCCGCCGCTTCTCCTTGTCGGCCGCTGCCTTCGCGGCCTGGTCGGCCTTCTCCTTCGCGAGCTTGGCGGCGGCCTCGGCCTCCTTGGCCTTGCGGACGCGCTCGGCCTCGCGGTCCTTGGCCTCCTGCTCGGCGGCGGCGCGCGCCTGCTCCTGGTCGAAGGCCTGCTGCCGCTCCTCGCGGTCGAGACGGGCACGCAGTTCTTCGGCCAGGCGGTTCTGCTCGGCCTCGGCGGCGTTGTCCTCGCGGCGGGCGGTACGGAAGTCGGTGAGGCTCACGGGGTACCTCCGGCGGTCGGGGTGGCCGCGTGCGGGGCGTAGCGGTACAGGGCCGTCACGAGGGCGATGACCAGGCAGACGCCGATGCGTTCGGCGACGCCGGGGGTGAGGCCGAGGAGCCAGGCGCCGCCGGCCACGGCCAGGGGGAGCTGGATCGCGCCGAGTTCGGCGAGGAGCCGGGTCAGGCGGGCGCGGATCTCGACGATGGGCGTGTGGCCGCGGCTGTCGAGGTAGGCGAGGCTGGCGACCGGGATCGCGAGCAGTACGCGCTGCCACCAGGTCGCCTCAAGGCCCAGGAGCCAGCCGGCGCCGAAGAGGATGAAGGCGGTGATGGACCACGTCGTCACCAGGGCCTGGACCTTCAGGGGCAGGCCGCGCGGGGTGCTGGTGCTCATGCGACCTGCACCTCCCGCGCGGTGAAGACGAGCGCCGGCACCGACTTGCCCTTCCGGACGGAGGCCACGAGCGCGACGGTGAACGGGAAGGGGATGGAGCCGTGGCGGTCCGGGCGGGAGTCCGCGGGGACCGGGCCGAAGACGCGGTCGGGCTGCTTCGCCTCGGGCTCGCCGGCCAGCCGGCGGATCAGCTCGGCGACGCGGGCGGCGGCCTTCGGGTCGTGCTCGGCGATGCCGAGGATCACGTCGGCCTGGAACTCCAGGCGCTTCGCCTGCTGTTCGGCCGACTCGTTCAGCGGGGCCAGCCAGTCGACCGCCGGTACGCCGGTCATCAGCTGCAGCTGGTACAGGATCTCGACCTGTTCCAGACCCTGCGGGTGGGTCGTGCGGCTACTGGCTGCGAAGATGGTGTTCACGGGTCGTTCTCCTCAGACGTGGACGGCCTGTGCGCGGCTCTCCGGGTCTCTGCCAAGACCACCCGGAGGGCCGTTTTTGGCATGGCGGTGCCGTCGTTGAACGCACGGGTAGCCAAACCATGGGTAGCCCTTCCGGTACCCCCGGTTAGAGCTATCGGTAATGATGAGACCACTCCGACATGCCGCGCGTCAAGACTGACGCGCCATTAGAGATAGCTATATAGTGATGGCGTTGGATGCTTAGAAAGGCGGCCTGAATGCCCGTTTCGTACCGCGAGATCGCTGCTGCGCTCCGGCAGCAAATCTCCGATGGGCGGTATCAGCCGGGAGACAAGCTGCCCATGCTGACCGAGCTTCAGGAGCAGTACGGGGCTGGCTATCAGACCGTCCGCAGCGCCATCCAGCTGCTGGAGCAGGAAGGCCTGGTCGTCGCTGTCCGGCGGAGAGGGACGATCGTGCGTGAGCGTCCGGAGAAGCGACGAATCACGAGGTCGCGGCAGGTCTACCGGGACGAGAAGGGGTACTACTTCGATCCCGCCGCCCAGTCCTGGGTGGCGCTCGAAACGCCCACCGTGAGGTGGGGCGTGATCCCTGTGGACCTTGCGGCCACCATGGGACTCAGCGTCGGCTCGGAGGTCCTCATCAGGGATCGGATCATGGGCGACCCGGACACCCGGGCCGCGATGCAGCTGGCGACCAGCTACCTGCCGGCCGACCTTGCCCGCGGCACACAGCTCGCCGAGAGCGACACCGGACCGGGCGGCATCTACGACCGGCTCGAAGAGCTCGAAGAGATGGGGCACGCCCCGCTCGTATGGAAGGAAGCGGTGTCCGCGCGGATGCCGTCCCCGGAGGAGGCGGAGGCGCTGGGCCTCCCGGCCGACGTCGGTGTCCCGCTGCTGCGGATCGTCCGCGTCACCAGGTCGTCGACGGGCCAGGTGGTAGAGGTCAACGACACCCGGATGTCGGCCGAGCTCTTCGAGATCGGCTACGACATCGAGCGCGATAGCAGTGCCCAGCTCGGCGCGGAATCCGCCCCGGCCTAGAGCCTAAGGAGAACTCAACATGAGCCGTTCACCGTAGAAAGGAAGAACGGCCGCCCTGGTGAGACAGGACGGCCGTTCGATGTCCCGACTCCCCAAGCCTGGCAGCACACGGAGTCGTGGTCAGCGCGGTGACCGCACTGGGTGCCTGGACCATCAGGGCCCGTCGGTCACCTACCCAACAGCATAGACAACGACTCCCGGGCAAGCCCAGACAGGCTTGCCCAGTGGCCTCCGTCAAACAGTTGATCAGCTGATCCACGGCTCCCTGAACAAGGGACCGTATGTGTCACACCTGAACAAGGCCGCCCCCGCGGCTGCACCCCGCCCGTCCCTCCGCCCCCCCGGCTCGTTGGCACACATCGGCTTGCCCGGGCGGCCCGGGAATGGGCAAGCCCGCCACCTGGGCCTTCCGGGCAGCGGGCAAGCCTTCGGGCAAGCCCGCATGTGGAGAGTTCACGGCACAACTTCCGTCAGGAGGAGTGCTGTGCACCCGAACTACCCTCCGACCGCCACCACGTGGGTGGAGGTCCGCCTTCGTACCGCCCTGCCCGTAGTCGGCCGCCGCAAGTCGGTGCCCGCATGAGCGAGCGCCACGACTACCTCGCCGCCACCATCGTCCGGGGCCAGGCCCCGGCGCGCGCCGTCACCGTCCAGCGGGCCGTGGCCTTCAGCGGCCGCCTGACGCACCAGCTCGACTACGTCGTCTACCTCCACGTCCTCTTCGCGATCAACAGCGGCCTCCAGGTCACCGTGCCCGGAATCGTCGCCTCGGTCCGCGAGGCGGGCGTGCGGTCGGCGAAGAGCGGCACCGAGCTCGTGGGCCGGGACGCGGTCTACGAGTCCTTCGCGCGACTCATCGAGGCGCGCTTCATCCGCCGCACGACCATCCCCAACCCGAAGGGCAAGGGGTACCGCGGGCTGACCTCGTACGAGGTGTACGAGCACTTCGAGGACAACCCGGACTACTCGCCCGAGGACTCCTCCGAGGAGTCCGACACCAAACTTCCGGTGTTCGCGGAAACTACTGTTTCCGCAGGTCAGACCACTTCCGGTGTTCGCGGAAACAAGGGTTCTTCCGGTGTTCGCGGAAGCGGTGTTCGCGGACGTGGGGGATCGTTCGTTTCCGCAGGTCAGCCCACGTCCGCGAACACCGGAAGTGGAACGGGCTCCCCCCCACACCCCCCGGAGGAGGTAAATACCTCCTCCCCCTACCCCCTCGGGACGGGTGCGGATGGTGTGGCGCCTGCGGCGCGGGAGGAGGAGGGGGAGATCCCCTCGAAGCCCACTGCCTCGGCTGAGCAGGTCGAAGCAGCGTCGCAGTTCCTCCAGGTCCTGCCCCGCCCTTGGACCGCGGGACGAGTGACGGCTCGAACCCTCGCTCCGTTGCTTGCTGAAGTCGTTGCCGAGCAGGGCTGGGAGCTGGACGACTTCCTGGTCCGAGAGCTCACCCAGAACCCCGAGGGAGTGAAGCGTCCGACGAAGGTGCTGAAGAGCCGCATCGAGGACCTCCCCCGGCGGCTGGCCGCCCGCAAGGACGTACCCAGGCCTCGCCCTGCCGTTGCCGAAGACCCCGACTTTGAGCCGGTCCCGATGCCGGACAAGGTTGCTTCGATCCTCACCGGCCTTCGACGGCCGGCTGTCTGAAGCAGCCCCGGACATGACGGCGGCGGCCGCTCCCGCGAAGAACCGGCCGCCGCTGCAGACCACTACCTGACAGGAAGAGATCCATGACCAGTGTCCCATCCCCCGCACCGCCAGCGGAGGACGAGCCGTTCATCGAGCCCACCTTCCGCTCCGCCCGTAACCAGCCCGATCGCCAGGCCTTCGACCGGCTTCCGCCCCAGGACCTGGATGCGGAGCGGTCGGTCCTCGGCAGCATGATCCTGTCGAAGACGGCTATCACCGACGTGTCCAACCTGCTGGCTGCCGACGACTTCTACCGCCCCGCCCACCAGACGATCTACCGGGCGATCCTGGAACTGGCGGCCAAGGACCCGGTCGACCCCCTCACCCTTGCCGACGCACTCCTGAAGTCCGGCGACCTCGCGAAGATCGGCGGTGCCTCGTACCTGCACACCCTGGTGCAGTCCGTACCGACTTCCGCCAACGCCGAGTACTACGCCGAGATTGTCCGCGAGCGGGCCGTCCTGCGCAGGCTGGTGGCCGCAGGCACGAAGATCGTCCAGATGGGGTACGAGGGAGTGGGCGAGCTCGACGAGATCACTGCGGCTGCTGCCGCGGAGATCTCGGCCGTGACCGAGGGGCGCGACCGGCAGGACGACTTCTTCACCCCGAGCAACACCCTCGAAGGAACCCTGGACATGATCCAGGCCGCCGAGTCCGGCAAGGAGATCACCGGTGTAAGGACCGGGTTCACCGACCTGGACTCCCTGACGAACGGCCTCCAGCCGGGGCAGATCATCGTGGTGGCCGCCCGGCCCGGCATGGGCAAGTCCACGCTGGCCATGGACTTCGCGAGGGCCTGCACGATGCCGCGCGGCAAGAACCGTCAGCCCATCCCCGACGCCGGCCGCCCGGCGGCCTTCATCACGCTGGAGATGAGCATCGACGAGCTGAACATGCGCGCCCTGTCCGCGGAAGGAGACGTTGCCCTCCACCACCTGCGCTCGGGCACACTTGATGAAGCCGGATGGGAACGGCTCGCAGTCGCCGCCAAGCGGTACAGCGAGGCACCGCTCTACATCAACGAAAGCGCGCGCTCACTGGCCGAGATCCAGGCGAAGTGCCGTCGGCTCAAGACCCGCATCCCCGACCTCGCCGAGATCATCATCGACTATGCGCAGCTGGTCGAAAGCGGCGGCAAGCGCCACGACAACCGCGAGCAGGAAGTCAGTCACATCTCGCGGAGCCTCAAGCTGCTGGCGAAGGAGCTCCACTTGCCGATCATCCTGCTGTCGCAGCTCAACCGCGGGCCGGAGATGCGGGCGGACAAGAGGCCCCAGGTCTCGGACCTGCGTGAGTCCGGCTCGATCGAGCAGGACGCGGACATGGTCATCCTGCTGTACCGCGATGACGCGTACGAGAAGGAAAGCCCCCGGGCCGGTGAGGTCGACATCATCGTCGGCAAGCACCGCAACGGGCCGACCGCAACCATCACCGTGGCGCAGCAGCTCTACATGTCGCGCTTCGTCGACATGGCCAACACCTGAGGGGGACCAGATGGACAACAAGGAATACTCCGCCGGCCTCACCGAGCTGCGGGCCGTACGCGACGAACTCAAGCCTCTGGAGCGCGAGCTGGCCCAGCTCCAGGCCAAGGTCGGCAAGCTGCGCGAACGACGGGCCGAGAAGATCCGCGAGCTCGGCGGGTACGCGAAGGCCACCTCGGACCGGATCGCGACGGCCGCCGGCCTCGGTGTGATCGACATCGTGGCCCTGGCGCCCTCCCTGGCCCCTCAGAGCGCCCCTGAGGCGCCCGCAGAGCCTCCCGCGACCGAAACCGTCACCGGTGATCAGCTGGCCGCTCAGGCGCCCGCAGAGCCGATCAAGGAAATGGCCGCGCCGTCGAAACCGGATGAGCCCCAGACCGTCGAGCCGTCCGGCACGGTCGCTCGTCTCGGCGTCGCGCCCGCCGACGGCACCTCCGACCTGGAGGTGCTCGCCGAACCCCAGCAGGCCGCAGCAGCTCCGGCGCCCGTTGCTGCCGGGACGGGAGAGGCCGAGCGTGTTCTGCCCTCGATTCCCGCGGGCGCCGAGGGCGACGCCTGGTTCCGTGCCGAGCCCAACCTCGCGTCGAAGCGGCCGAACTTCAAGCAGGCGGCACGGGGGATGGCGTTCCTGGACACCGCGACCGGCGTCCTGGTCTGGCAGGGCGGCACCGTCCGCCTGGACCTCGGCCGGGCCTCGGTGGCGGAGATCCTCACCGCCGTCTACGCGGTGGCCCCGGCCTCCGTCGAGCGGATCTATATCACCGCGGGCGACCCGTGGCACCAGTCCAGCGAGCAGTACGACTTCCTAAAGGACGCCGTCGCCGAGTGGCTGAACGCGCCGCTCCCAGAGGGCTGGTCGGTGGAGTCCTCGCGTGGCAAGGACCGGCAGGCCGGCCACTTGGTCCACCCGCGCAACCCGGTGGGCCGCTGGCAGCGGGGCAAGGATCAGCACACCGAAATCCGCTCGGTGGGTGAGTGGTTCGACCCCGAGGGCGCTGACCCGGCGACCGTGCGCGCGGCGTTCGTCGAGCTGTGGAAGGCGCTGCGCCCGCACTTCGAGGACGTGGTCCTCATGGGTTCGCCGTCGCAGACCGGGCGGGACCTGTGGTCGCGGACCATCCCGGCCAAGGCCGGCGCGAAGTGGGCCGAGGGCTTTCCGGTCATGTCGCAGGAGATCCGTGGTCTGCTGCACGCCACCGCCGGGCAGGGCCGTACCGAGCTGATCGCGCCGCCGCGCGTGCCGGAGCGTGTACCCGGCTGGTACGAGGTCGACCGGACCTTCGCCTACGCCAAACACACCTGGGCCAGCGGCGTGGGCGTGCCGCAGCGGATCACCGCCGCCCGGTTCGCGGCCATGAGCGAGAAGGAGCAGACGAACGCCTTGTTCGCGCCGTCGCACTGGCAGGTGCGGGTCACCATCCCGAAGGGCTGGAACCACGTCGGGCTGCTCCCGGCACCGGCGCCCGGGGAGCGGTCCTGGCACTACCCGTACGAGGGCGGCCACACCTTCGTCACCTGGGCTGGCGGCGCCGAGGTCAACCTGGCGCTGCGCAACCCGATCGCGCCGTGGCGGATCGAGATCCTCGACGGCCTGCTGTGGGAGTCCGGTGACCCGCTCAAGAGCTGGAGCACCAAGCTGCGCGAGGCCTGGCAGTCCCTGCGGGCCACCGCCGAACTGCACGGCGACGAGCAGCAGAAGCAGGCCTGCCGCCTGGCCTCCCGCGCGGTGCGCAGCATCCTGCTGTACGGCATCGGCACGTTCGCGCAGCGTCCCCGGATCACGACCGGCTCCCTGGAGCTGGGCGCCGGCGGCGCGGTGCCGGACCTGCCGGACGGTGCGCGGCTGACCGGTATCACGGACACCCACGTCACCTGGGAGCGCAACCAGGGGTTCGCGCGGGATCAGTACGCTCACCCGGAGTGGGCGGCCGGGGTATGGTCGGCGGCCCGGGCGGCGCTGCTGTCGGTGAGCACCAGCTCGAAGGACCCGGCGACCGGGAAGCCGTTGAAGGCCGGTGCGCTGCACCTTCCGCCCGGGAGCATCCTGGCGTTCCGGACCGACGCGATCTACACCTCGGCGCCGGTCGACTGGGAGTACGGCGGTGAGCCGGGCGACTACCTGCTCAAGGGCCGCATGCCCTGGGAGCAGACCACCCCGCGGACGGACGAGGAGTTCTACTACCTGCAAGGCCTGGGCCGCCAGGCGCTGGAAGCGGAGGGCATGTGAGCAGCGCCGACGTGGTCTGGGGCGGCCAGTGGGAGCACCCGACCTGTGACGCCTCGGGCGAGGCCACATGGGAGGACGAGGACACCGTCCACTCCGAGCACGACTGCGGTCGGGACCGCGCGGTCACCTGGAGCGCGGAGTGGCGGTGCCACTCCTGCGGCGACGAGGGCGACGACCAGTTCGAGGACGACAGCCCGGTGTACTCCGACCACGAGTGTGAGGACGAGGACGAGGAGATGGCAGCGTGACACCACGCAGGAGGAAGCCGGCGGGCGGCCGGGGCGCGCAGCGCAACGAGGCCGCCCGGCTCACCGACGAGCTGGCGCGGGCCGGGTTCAGCCGGAAGCAGGTCGGCGAGATCCTCGGCCGCAACCCGTCCCTGGTCAGCCAGTTCTTCACGAAGAACAAGGGGGCGTCGATGGTGGAGGCGCTTCGGGCCGTGGTCCAGGAGGTGCAGGCCGGCGGCCCGCGGGATCTCGCGAGCCTGAAGGCGCTGGCCGCCGGGCACGTCCAGCCGCGGCTGAACCGCGAGGGCTACAAGGCCCGCGTACGCGGGAAGACGCGGGTACGGGCGGAGCGGACGGTCAAGGACGCCAAGGGCAAGCCGGTCATCGGCGCCGACGGCAAACCGATCAAGGCTTGGTCCTCGTCCCTGGCCAAGGCCGGCAAGCAGCACATCGCCTCCGGCGCAGGCCGCCTGCGGCCCGTGGTCGACGACGCGGCCGCCAACGGCGGGAAGATCGCCTTCACCGTCCGGGCCCGCAAGGGCTCCTTCAAGCACGACGCCGGCCGCCGGGCCGACTCCCCAGGCGTCCGCCGCAACGTCGTCCAGCGCCGTGACGGAACCGAGGAGCGCGCCTACGCTGACAACCGCGGCGGCCCGGGCACCGGCGAGGAAGGCTTCGACGGTGCCGAGTTCAAGGCCCTGGTCGACGCTGCCGGCGGAGACGTCGCGGCCGCCGTGCAGAAGTGGCTCGTCGACACCGACAAGATCGAACCCGGCACACCGATCGTCGGCCTGGAAATCCGCGCCTGGAAGCCCCAGGACTAGAAGTGCTTCCCCTCGAAGCAGCGGCTCCGAGGGGATCGCTGCTTGAGAACCGGAACTTCTCCATGGACACGGCGCGGGTGCACGGCCTTTTGGCATGCTTGCGGCCTACAGATCAGCCAGAGCGGCCGTCAACCACACAGGGGAGTTGCGTTGGAGTTCCAGGTGCTGGAGTGGAAAGCCACGATCCCACAGGCACACGGCGCCTACCTGGTGAAGGACAGCTGGAACGACCACGGGTTCATCACCACCTTCAATCTCCTGGTACGCCTTCAGAATGCCTCCGTGGTCAAGGTCGGCTTCCTACGTATCGGGCACGCTGGCATGACGAAATCCGGATGGAATCGCACATCGGATCGACTCCCGGACCGCTTCACATCGCTGGACAACGGCTACTTCAGCCTGGGGATGGAGGATGACTACTACGAAGCCCTGCAAGTCAACCTGAGCAGGTCCATGGCTCACGAAATCCTGTACGCATTGAAGGATGCGGCCTACGCCCAGCCACCGGATCAGGCGACGCTCGACCTTCAGGTGTTCTCCTCATCTCTGCTGCGCGGGCGGACCTCCAGCGACCTGCTGCGCACCCGGCAGGTTGCCCTCGGGATCCGCGCCCGCATCGTCCCCTTCAAGTGGTCGTACACACCGGAGCAGAAGGGGTTGCTCCCTGCTCCCAAGCTGACCTTCGAGTCGAGGCCGGGAAGCCTGCCGCCGACCAACCTGCACGCGCTGATCGGCCGTAACGCGGTCGGGAAGTCGAGCCTGCTCCACGCCATAGCATCAGCAGCCGCGAACGTACAGCTCGACGTCGAGGACGACCCAGACCCCGCGGGCGACGCCGGCCGCTTCGCCAGCTGCGTGGTCATCGGTTTCAGCCCCTTCGACCGCCACTCGTACGCCTTCGCGGACGATGCGGGAATCCCGTTCCACTTCATCCGCCTCCGGCACCAGCACCACGACCGCCTCAAATCCGACGACGAGCTGAAGGACGAGTTCGTCCGCAGCTTCGCCATTGCGCGGGTCGGGGCACGAGGCCTCCGCTGGCGTAAGGCCATCGAGACCCTCAGCTACGGGGCGAGCGGCTTCCTCGACGGAGACATGGACGTGATCGAGGCCATGATCAGGGAAGGCAGCCCTTCCACGCTCGAACGGAAAATGGGCAAGGTCTTTGAGAACCTGAGCTCAGGTCACAAGGTGGTGTTGTTGATGGTGACCCGGCTGATCGAAGTGGTCAGCGAGCACACCCTGGTCCTGATCGACGAACCGGAAACACACCTGCACCCTCCCCTGCTCGCCGCCCTCACGAACGCGCTGTCCAACCTGCTCGCCGACCGTAACGGCATGGCGGTCGTCGCCACCCATTCCCCCGTCGTGCTGCAGGAAGTTCCGGCCTCGTGCGTTCACGCACTGGAACGCCACGGAGACGAGCTCACCGCCCGCCGTCCTGATCTTGAAACCTACGGGGAGAGCGTCGGTGAGCTGACGTACGACGTGTTCGGCCTGGAAGTGACCTCGACGGGCTTTCACGCGGCGATCGCCGCGGAGGTCGCGAACGGGGGAACCTACGCGGATATCACCCGCCGATTCACGGGCCTGGGCGCTGAAGCCCGCGCTCTCCTGCGCGCGATGACGTTCTCGCAGGCACGAGGGGAACGCTGATGCGGTGGCCGCAGAAGCCGACGATCACCGTCGAAGACGTGGTGAACGCCTGCACACCCTGGCTGAAGAAGCAGGGGTGGGACGAGGAGATGGCCGCTCGGCTTCCAGAGCTCATAGGGCAGGAGCGGCGGTACAGGGCGCAGGGCGAGGCGGGCGTTCTGTTCTCACTGCTGCACTCCGAGTTTGGCGGCCAGTCCCAGGACGAGGAGAAGAGCCGCTTCACAGACACCTACGACAAGGCGTTCGTCGGTGGCGGAGGGAGCAAGCTCTACGACGCGCTGAAAGCGGCGGCGATCTACGGATGCACCATCTGCGGGGTCGCCAAGCCGGAGCAGATCGACCACCACGCCCCGAAGAACATCTTCCCCCTCCTGGCGCTCACGCCCTTGAATCTTGTGCCTGCCTGCGGGCCCTGCAACCAGGGCAAAGGCAGATACTTCTACACCGATCCGGCCGAGGAGCCGTTCCACCCGTACTTCGACGACCTCGGAAACGAACGGTGGCTCTTCGCCCGCATCATCCGAGCCGACCAGGGTGCTGTCGCGGAGTTCTCCGTCCGCCCTCCGGAGGACTGGCCGCGGCTCAAGGCCCAACGGCTGGAGCACCATTTCAGCCGCAACAAGCTCGACCCCAAGTTCCGGTTCGAAGCGTCGCGTCATCTGGCCACCCGGCGCAGGAAGGACGCGCGCACCTACTCACGCTCGGGGCGTGAGGCTCTGCGGCTCGTACTCGTAGAAGACGCCGAGAGCGTTGCGGACGTCGACCCGAACGACTGGGAAACGGCATGGTTGTACGCCCTCGCCGAGTGCGACTGGTACCTCGACGGCGGCATGAACGAGATCTGACCGCCCGCGACCTGGCGGTTTCTGCCTTGGAGCGGTTGTGCCGGTCCGCACTCCACCGGAGGCGGGTCCGCCGCAGGCTTGGGTCTCTGGCTGAGCGGTACTGAGCCACGGCAGCTGTCAGGGTTGTCCGACCGGACGTGCGTACGGACCCCAGGACGCCTCACGCATTCCCTTGAAATGCATTTCGAAGGAATGCATACTGGTGGTGGGCTCGCGTCGCGAGGACCACGGAGATCTGCACGCCCAGGCGGCTCTCCCCGACGAAACGGACCAGCCGATGAACGACCTCCCGCCCGTCCATGCCGCCTACATCAACGCCCCTCACGTCCAGGAGGAGACCGAGGAGCTCATGCGCCTACGACGCGCGGGCCGGATCGGCGAGCGGGACTGGCTGCTGCGCCACGCGGCCCTCACCGACCGGCAGACCCTGGGCGCCGACCCCGCCGACGGCAAGGTGCAGACCGCAGTCCGGACGAGCGTCGACAAGCTCATCGCCTTCGACACCGCGAACGGCACGACGGCCGGCCCCCTCGCCACCGACAACCCCGCCTGGTCGGCCGATCCCTGCGGCTACGTCCGCCAGGAGTACACGATCTGGGCCACCGGGAAGTCGCGGCCGTGACCGCCGGCAACATCCCGACCATCAGGTGCGACTACACCGGCGCGACCGGGTCCGACGACGGCGACGCCGAATGCGACCGCGAATGGTTCGCGCCGGTCCCGATGCCCCACCACCGGGCCCTCCGCGCCAGGCTGCGCGCACGCGGATGGCGCAGGTTGCGCGACGGCCGCGACCTCTGCCCCGACCACGCCCACCGCTCCTCCACCCCGACCGCCCCGCGGCCCCAGGGCCCGGAACCCGAGAGCAAGGCGAGCCCATGACCGACACCCGCACCGCTCCCCCTCCGCTGCGCCCCCACCAGAGCGAGGCCCTGGCCCGCGCGGTCGAGGAACTCACCCCCCGCTCCCCCGCCGAGGCCCCGGCCGCCGGCCTGCGCACGCAGGTCATCATGGCCACGGGCAGCGGCAAGACCCTCGTCGCCGTACGCACCGCCGAACAGATCGGCGGGGACCGCGTCCTGGTCCTGGTCCCCTCCCTGGACCTCCTCGACCAGACGGCCCGCGCCTGGCGGGACGGCGGCCGCACCGGCGCCTTCGTCGGTGTCTCCTCCCTCGACTCCCACGAGACCGGCTTCCCGCACACCACCGACCCGCACACTCTGGTTCGGCTCACCGCCGGGCACGAGCGCGTCACCGTCTTCGCAACGTACGCCTCCCTCGGCAACGGCATCCTGGAGGCCGCCCACGACGCGGGCCTGGCCCCGTGGGGCCTGATCGTGGTGGACGAGGCGCACCGCACCAGCGGCCGGGCCGGCAAGCCCTGGGCCGTCGTACACGACAACGCCCGCATCCCGGCCGCCGCGCGCCTCTACATGACCGCGACGCCCCGCATCTGGGCCGCCGCCGGTGACCAGGAGGAGGACGGCGAGCTCGTCGCCTCGATGACCGACGACCCCGACGGCCTCTTCGGCCGCGTCGCCTATGAACTGCCGCTGGAGACCGCGATCGAGCGCGGCATCGTCGCGCCGTACCAGGTCGTGGTCATGGACGTGCAGGACGAACAGCTCAACGCCGCGATGCTGGCCGCCGACGAGCAGTCGGACACGGTCCGCGGCCTGCGGCTCGGCGCCCTCCAGGCGGCCACCCTCAAGGCCGCCGAGGAAGAGGGCCTACGCCGGGTCCTCAGCTTCCACCAGCGAGTGTCCGAGGCGGAGGCCTTCGCGGCCGGCCTGCCGGACAAGGACCGCGAACTCCCCCGCAACGACGGCGAATCGGCCGCGGTGTGGGCGCAGTGGCTGCACGGCGAGCACAAGCCGGCCCACCGGCGCCGCGTCCTGGACCAGTTCGCTGCCGGTCTGACCGACAGCGGTCGGACCGCGCGGCTCTCCGTCATCGCCAGCGTGAAGGTCCTCGGCGAAGGCGTCGACACCCAGAACTGCGACGGCGTCGTCTTCTGCGACGTCCGCGGGTCGATGCCGGACCTGGTCCAGGCAGTCGGCCGCGCCCTACGCATGCACCCCGGCCAAGGCAAGATCGCCACCCTCGTCGTACCCGCCTTCCTCTCCGCCGGCGAGACCTCCGAGACCATGCTCACCTCCCCCACGTACGCGGGTCTGGCCAAGCTCCTCGCGGCGCTGCGCGCCCACGACACCCGCATCGAGCAGCTCACCAACCCGGGAACACCCGTGCCCGCGCGCCCCGGCACCCGTCGCCCCGAGCTCGCCGACCGCGACGGTGCCCCGGACGACGGACAGGCCACCGTCAGCGGCCCGGCCCGGGAACTCCTGCGGTTCTCCCAGCCGCGCGACGCCGCCCAGCTCGCGAGCTTCGTCCAGCTGCGGGTCCTCAACCCCGAGCGGGTCCAGTGGCGCCGCGGCCTCCAGGCCGCCCAGCGCTACCGCGCCGAGCACGACGACCTCCGCGTCCCGTACCAATTCCGCACCCCCGACAACTGGTCCCCCGCCGGCTTCCCGTTCGGCGTCTGGATCGCCGACTGCCGCCGCCACCACAAGGCCGGCGCCCTCGACGGCGACCGGATCGTGCAGCTGGAGAAGCTCGGCATGCTCTGGAGCCTCTTCGACGCCCGCTTCGACGAGGGGCTCGCCGCGGCCGCCGCCTGGGCCGCCGAGTCCGGCGTCGGCCTGGCCGCCCCCGTGGACGTCGACCTCGACGGATACCCCATCGGCCGCTGGCTCAAGAACCAGCGCGCCGCGGCCCGACGGGCGAAGGCGCCGCTCTCCCCCGAGCGCCACGCCGCCCTCGCGGAGATCGACCCGGACTGGTGCCCCAAGTGGAGCATCGACTGGCAGCGTGCCTTCCGCCTCACCCAGCGCCACATGCGCGCCGGCGGAAAGCTCCCGGACGGCTCCGGCATCCTCGTCGAGGACGGCGAGGACCTCGGCCGCTGGGCCGCCGCGCAGCGCCAGGGCTTCGTGAAGCTGGCGCGGGAGCAGCAAGAGCTGCTCACCACGCTCGGCATCACGCAGGCCCCCGCACCCGCCAAGCGGACCCGGGAGGAGATGTGGGCACACAACCTGCGAGCGGCCGCCCAGTACCGTGCCCGGGTCGGCAACCTCGACGTACCGCGCAGCCACACCGAGGAGGTCGACGGCGAAGCCGTGCGGCTCGGGACCTGGATCAGCCAGCAGCGCACCAAAGCACCGAAGCTGACGCCCGAACGCGTCGAGCAGCTGTCAGCGCTCGACATGCGCTGGCCCTAGCAGACGTCGATCCGAAGGGCATCCGGGCGCCACCACTTTCGCGGGACGCCGCGCAAGTCCGTCCGCCCGCTCGACCGCTCCACCGGCCTGTCACGCCAGAGCAGCAGACTGAGCTTGACTCTGTCGGGGATCTTGGAGTTCCCCGGTGCGGCAGCATGATCAACGGGCATGCTCGGGTAGTTCCGCCGACCGATGCAGCTGTCGAGGTGCCCGTTGTCCCTTCGCCCCCGTTCCGGTGAGCAAGTCCCTTCTCTGACCGTGCGGATCGCGCGGGCGAGCAACCCGGGTGGCACCACGGCGATGTGGGTGAGAGACCGCCTCGACGGACTGTGGCGCGACGAGGACTTCGCCGACTGGTACCCGCGTGACGGGCGTCCGGGTCTCTCGCCTGCTCAACTGGCCACCGTCTGTGTGCTGCAGTTCCTGCTCGGCCTGTCGGACCGGCAGGCAGCCGAGGCGGTCCGCTGTCGCATCGACTTCAAGTACGCGATGGCCATGGAGCTGGACGATCCCGGATTCCATCACAGCGTGCTGGCCGATTTCCGTGACCGTCTTGCCGAAGACGGTCGTGCTGACCGCCTCCTCGACCTCGTGCTGGCCCGTCTCAGGGAGGCCGGTCTGGTGCGCGAGCGCACCACCCAGCGCACCGACTCCACCCACGTCCTGGCCGCGGTGCGTGACCTGACACGCCTTGAGCTGATCACCGAGGCGGTCCGCGCCGCCCTGGAAGAAGTCGCCGGCACCTCCCCTCACCTGCTCGACGAGCTGGTCGATGAGGACTGGGGACGCCGCTACGGCCGACCGGTCCGCCTGGGCAAGAACCCCACCAAACCCACGACCAGGATCCTGGCCACCGGAAATGACGCCATCCGGCTCCTGGAACACCTCTACCGGCACGGAGCAGACCGCACCTCCGGCCCCCGTATCCAGGCCCTGCGCCAGATCATGGTGCAGAACTACCACCGTGACCAGGCAGGCCGGCTGCGCTGGCGCACCGCTGAGAAGGAAGGCGGGCCCGGGCTGCCGCCCTCGTCCCAGGCGATCGTCTCGCCCTACGACACCTCGGCCCGCTACGCACGGCACGGACACATCATCAGCTGGAAGGGGTTCGCCGCCCACCTGACCGAGACCTGTGCTCCCGACGGCCCCAACGTGATCACGGACGTGGTCACCACCGCGGCCACCACCCATGACAGCCAGGTCCTGCCCGGCATCCACACCCGACTGGCCCGCCGCGGGCTGCTGCCCGCCGAGCACCTGGTCGACGCCGGCTACACCTCCCTGCCCCACCTGGAACAAGCCACCCGTGAACACCAGGTCACCGTCTCCGGGCCGCTGCGGAGCAACCCCACCCGCCAACAGCGGCAAAACGAGGGATTCGCCCGGGACGACTTCCACATCGACTACGACCGTCAGCAGGTCACGTGCCCCCAGGGGCAGGTCAGTGCGGGCTGGCACGGCCCTTACCCGACCTCCTCGGCCACCGCGGCCCCGCTGATTGTGGCCAGGTTCACCAAGAGTCAGTGCCGTCCCTGCCCGGCCCGCACCCAGTGCACTTCCACCGCCGACAATGCCCGAACCGTGGGCTTTCCCCCGCGAGAACTCCGTGACCTGCAACTTCGCGTCCGTGCGGAGCAACAGACTCCCGAGTGGAAGACCCGCTATGCGGTCCGCTCGGGAGTAGAGGGCACGGTCAACGAGTTCGCCCACGGACACGGCATGCGGCGCTGCCGCTACCGAGGACAGGGAAAGGCGCACATCCAGCACGTTCTGACGGCCATTGCCGTCAACATCGAGCGCCTCAGCGGACTGCCACCGGCCGAAGAAACACCCACGTCCCGCCGACCGACTGCCTTCCAGAACTACCTCGACCAGCGCGAGATACCCCGGCCGAAGTCCTGGCGAACCCTGGGGACCTGACCGGCATCTCCAAGATCCCCGACAGAGTCAAGCTGAAGGCGGGGCCACGCAGCGTGGCCCATGCCCGCCATGAGGGGGAAGTAAATGACCACTACCGACCCGAATACCACCAGGACACCCGCCCAGCTCGCCAGCAGCGCCGCTCGCGACATCGCAGCCTTGCCCAGGGCCGTCGATACGGTCGAAGGCGGAGCCGAGGCCCACCTCCGCGACGTCTACCACGTCCTGGGCCACCTCACAGCACTCGCGGCAGCACTACCGAAAGGCGTATCGGAGACTGCGTGGTACATCGCCGACCTCGCGCGTGACGGCGAGGTCGTGACGCGCGACGGCTCCGACATCACGGCAGCCCAGGGCGATCTGAAAGAAGTGCTCCTCGACATCAACGCGGCGTCGAGACTGCTGCACACGGCACTCGGCCGTGCCCAGGACATCATCGGCAACGTATCGACTGCCTGAACAACTCGCGCTCGGTTGCGGTTCCCCATCGGGGTGTCCGCAACCGAGCGCGGACCACCGTCGATGAAGTCGACCTACTTTTGGACCAGGTCGGCGTCATGCCACGACCACCGACAAGTTGGGCCACCTCCCTCCCAGGGAAGCGGCCCAGCTCGATCCAAGTCAGCGGCGACTGAACCACACAATTGCGGCGCCGACCGCCGCACTTCCGATGGCAGTACCAGCGCCTCGGACCAATGCGAAGGTGGCGGCACGACGGTAGTGGCCCATCGTCCTTCGCTGCTTCTTACGGCGCTTGAGCCCCTCCGGTGCGGGGGCTGTCCTACGCTGCATGTGCGTCTCCCTAACATCGCAGTGCGGGTTGATCGCCAAAGAAGGGCCTCGATCCAACCGGTCTCACCACAAGAAGCGGTTGGGATGAGGTCCTTCTGCGTCCCGCACCCAGCTAAGCGGCCAGGAGCGATGACCCTCAATACGGTTAGACTATGTTGGACTTAAACAGCCTTCTGTGGAAAAGGGCACCCATGCCACGAGCGATGCGCGTTCTCGATTTATCCGATCCACGTCACGCATTCGCTTCCGAGCTACGGAAGCTTCGCGATGGGGCAGTCCGGCGGCCAGTAGGCCGCGACACCCGCGAAACGGACAAGTCTAAGCAGGATGAGCCGCTATCGGTAGATGAACTTTGCATTCGATACAAAGTAAGCCGCGCTTCCATCTACACAGCGCTTTCGGGCACTCGAATCCCCTCCAGAAGGACATTGCTCGCAATGGTGCGGGCTTGGGCTCCGCGCGGAGATGAAGACATCTCAGAATGGATGACACGCAGACTTCAAGCAGAGCAGGGGTCGACGTCCGCTGAAGACGCCAGCAAGTCAACCCAGCCCGCAGGCCTGCCCGATGGAGAATCCGAGGCCGCGCCTGCCCGCCAACGCGGCGACGCACCCCTTCCCATCAGCAAGGATCCCGATCAGCAATCAAAGGCTGAACATGAACAGCACGCCTCCATCGACCTGGACAGCCTTCCAGAGCTTTCTCGACTGAGACTAGGGACTCTTCTTCAGAGCGTTCGAAAGCGACGTGGGATACCGACCAAGGGGGTTGCCTACCACTGCAACGTCAGCTATTCCATGGCAAGCGCAGTTCTGCGCGGATTCTCCAGCCCATCCCCCGACCTACTGGAGAGAATGCTGGATTCTGTATCAGCTACCCAGGAGGAGAGGGTCGAGGCGCGCAGGCTCCTCACGCAGTCCAAAACCGCCGAACAAGTATATTCCCGGTTTTCTGATTTGAGAAATGAAGAAATGATTCAGTCGTATCTCGTCGGCCCCCGAAATAAATTTTGGTACCACCCGAACACTTGGCTCAACGATTCGCGGTAGCAATATAGTTTTACGTGTCTGCGATGCACGCAGCACGCCCCCACCGGCTATGAGCTGCGAGGACACCTCGAAGACCCACCTCTGCCGTACGCGTTGTACGTGTGTAAAGCCCCTTCATACTTGTGGAAGTCGCAGATGGATCACTTGCCTCACATGCCGACGGGCTGAGAGAGGCCTTGGCTCAGCCAGCCGCAGGGGAGCACCGCTCGCCGCACGACGGTCGCTCCCGGACCACTTCGGGAGGCGGGCAAGGAACTGCTAGTGCTGTGACCGGGAAGGTTCGCCGGGTTGAGGACGCTGGGCCCGCTGTGTTGTCAGAGGGAGGCCTGATGATATTCCCGGCCGGTCACGTATCAGGGACGAGGGAAGACATGCCATCGCCATTGGAACGCCTCCAGGCACTGCTCGGTGAGCCGGAGGAGGCGTGGGGCTGGCCGCGGCGAGAGGTCTGGGAGTCCTCCGAACAGCACCTCGGTGTCACGCTGCCTGCTGACTACAAGGCTTTCATGGACGTGTATGGGCCCGGAACCCTCGGCGGGTACCTCCACCTCGACCGGCCGACTGGTCTCATGACCCCTGCCGAACTCGAGGAGTTCTGGTCCTTGGAGGGCTGGCGCGATGCGCGGAGAGGGTCGGAGGACCTCTACCCCTTCCCCTTCCACCCCGACCCTGATGGGCTCATCCGCTGGGGCCATGACGAGCACAGCAGCGAGTACTACTTCCTGGCCGGCAGCTCGGATCCGGGCAACTGGGAGATCGTGGTCGGCAGCGAGTGCGCGGAGTGGTATCGCACCAGTGGCAGCTTCACCGACTTCCTGATGCGCTGCTTCGAAGGCCTCGACCGGGCGCCGTTCATGGACCGCGCCTGGCCCGGAGGCGACGCCCGCTACGAGCCCTTCGACATGTAGTGCTGTTCCCGGAGGGTTGCCAGGTCGGGCGGTCAGGCTGCTGTTTGCAGTGGTCTGCCGCCCCAACGGACACCTCGTTCGCTGCGGATGCGGGCGCGTTCGCGTCGTTGGGCGGCCAGGACATCGGGGTGGCGCGCGTTCCGGTTGCGCCAGCGCAGGTAGGCGTGCAGGGCCCGGGTCTGGACGGTGTGGTTGGGATGGTTCGAGTTGGCCAGGGTGAACTGTCGTAGTGGTCCAAAGTGGGCTTCGATGGGGTTGGCCCAGGAGGCGTAGGTCGGCGTGAAGCACAGTTCGACCTTGTTTCCGGACCGCCCACCTGCGGATTCTCCAGTTCAGGTGGGCGGAGAGGTTGTCCAGGATCACGTAGATAGGGGCGCCGTCCGGGCGGGCCGCCCGGACCGTTCTCAGGGCGGTCCAGGTGTGATCGATGCCTTTGCGGCGCCGGTTGATCCCCCACATCTGGTCGTCGCCTATGGAGTAGCAGCCGTGGAAGTAGGTGATGCCGTGGGTGCGCCGGTAGGTGGCCGGCAGGCGGTCGGTCCGGGTCTGCTCGGCCCAGCAGGAGCCAGCGGTGGGGCGGATTCCCAAAGGCCCGAACTCGTCGAACGCGAACGTGCGGTCCGGTCGTTCGTTGATCGCGTACTCAATCCGGGCCAGCTTGGCGTCGAAGGCCGCATCCGGGGACTCCTTCCAGGTCTTCGTGCGCTGGAAGGAGACCCCGCGGCGGGCGAGTAAGCACCGCAGGGCCTCCCGGCCGATGAGGACGGGGCGGGCACGGTTGCGCCGCAGGTGATCGGCGAGCTTGCGGATCGACCAGCGGGTGAAGGGCTTGCCCAGCACGGTCGGGCGGGTGGTAGCCGGCTGGACGACAAAATCCTCGTCGTCACGGTCGAGGAGGCGGGACGGCCTCCCGCCCAGCGAGGGTCCAGGCATGCGAGCCCGATCTCGTTGAACTTGTGAATCACGTCGCGGACAGTGTCCTCGTCCGCCTGGACCAGCCGGGCTATGACCGGAACCGTGCTGCCACCGGCCGAGGCCAGCAGCATCATCGCCCGCCGGAACCGCACCGAACTCGTACTTCCCCGCCGGACGATGTGCTGGAGTTTCTGCCCCTCCTGCTCGGTCAACCCGCGAACCCGGACCGGTCTCGCCATCCCGCCCCCCATGCTGATTGGAGAACTCATTTCCAACCAGCACCACGAGCAACCCGGTGAACCTTCCCGGTCACAGCACTAGGCCGTGTCCGATGGGTCCTGTGACTCGCATTGCGCTGGATCGTTTCGGTCGGTGTGGGGCGAGGTGATCTTTCAGATGACGAGTGGATGCGGCTGGAGCGGCATCTGCCGCGTAACCGCGGCCGGGGCGGGCGTTGGCAGTGCCACCGTCGGGTGATCAACGGGATTCTCTTCCGGCAGCGGACCGGACTGCCCTGGAGGGATCTGCCGCCGCAGTTCGGCAAGTGGAAGACGGTTCACGATCGTCATCGCAGATGGTCGGCGGACGGCACGTGGGAGAAGATCCTGCGGGCCGTCCAGGCCGACGCTGATGCAGAGGGCCGGATCGACTGGAGCATGGTGAGCGTCGACTCGACATCGTGCCGAGCACACCAGCACGCAGCTGGTGCCCTCACCCGCGCGCCACGAATTCCAGGCCGCCGCAGTCGCCCGGCCAGACACCGTTCCGATGAGGGCCTGGGCCGTTCCCGGGGAGGGCTGAACTGCAAAATCCATCTAGCCAGTGAGGGAGGCCGTCGCCCGTTGGCTTTCGTCATCACGCCCGGACAGTGGGGCGATGCCCCGCAGTTCATACCCGTGCTCGAACAGGTCAAAGTCCCAAGGCCGGGCGGCGGCCGCCCACGCACCCGACCAGACCACGTTGGAGGTGACAAAGCGTATTCCTCTCGCCGAAACCGCCGGTACCTGCGGCGTCGGCAGATCAAGCACACGATCCCTGAACCCAGGGACCAGCGAGCCAACCGCCAACGACGGGGCAGCAAGGGCGGCCGGCCCACCGGCTTCGACACAACGGTCTACCGGCGCCGCAACGAGGTCGAGCGCACCATCAACCGGCTCAAGACGTTCCGCGCGGTCGCCACCCGCTACGACTGTGAGGATGTTGGGGTGCCGCTTCGGACGGTGGCCTGACCCGCGTTACGACTGGCCCTGGTGCCTTGGTTTTGATCTGTCGGCCATTGCCCGGAGCGGTACTCGCTGCCGCTGGACCGGCGGGCGTGTCCCGATAGGGGCCTTCGCGAGAGGCACCGTCACAGTCCTGACCGCCCTGACCGATCCAGCGATGGCCGCCCCGCTTCCCTTGGCTGCAGGAGACAGGTGACCGTGACCAGGATGACCCAGCCCTCCCCTCTGGACCGATGCGACCCCGACATCGTGCTAGGTGTCGACACCCACAAGGACGTCCACGTTGCCGCCGTGGTCACGGCAGCCGGCGCCTTCGTCGAGAGCCGGAGCTTCCCGACGACCGCCGAAGGCTATGAACAGCTACTGGCCTGGGCCCGGACACTGGGCCACCTCAGCCAGGCCGGGGTGGAGTGCACAGGCTCATACGGCGCCGCACTCAGCCGATACCTCCACAGCCAGGGCATCACCGTCTTCGAGGTGAACCAGCCCGACAAGGCCACCCGCCGGCGCCGCGGCAAGAGCGACATCATCGACGCCGAGGCCGCAGCCCGCGCAGTGATCACCGGCAGAGCGACCGCGACTGCGAAGGCCGGCGACGGGCCCGTGGAGATGCTCAGGCTGTTCAAGATGGCCAAGGCCTCCGCAATCAAGTCCCGGGCTCAGGCGATCAACCAGCTCAAGGCCGTTCTCGTGGCCACCGACCCCGAGCTCCGCGAGTCTCTGGCCGGCCTGAGCAATCCCAAACTGATACGCGCCTGCGCCGGACTCGACAGCTCGGCCCCCGGAGCGGCCGGTGCCGCCGCCCACACGCTGGGGCTCCTGGCCCGGCGGATCCAGCACCTCACCGAAGAGATCGAAGACCTCACCACGCGGATCAGAGACGTCATAACGCAGCACAACCCGCAGCTCCTGGCCTGCTATGGAGTCGGTCCCGACACCGCCGCGACGCTTCTGATCGCAGCGGGCGACAACCCGGAACGGCTCCGCAGCGAGTCATCGTTCGCAGCCCTCTGCGGCGTCAGCCCAGTCGAAGCCTCCTCAGGGAAAACCCAGCGTCGGCGCCTCAACCGCGGCGGAAACCGGCAGGCCAACTCGGCCCTCTACACCATCGTGCTGGCCCGTCTCCGATGGGACACTCGCACCCGCGGATACATCGACAGGCGTGTCTCCGAAGGCAAGACCCGACGCGAAGCACTCCGCTGTCTCAAACGCTACGTCGCACGCGAGATCCACCGCCTCATCACCCGCACCACCACCCACGTCCTGGCGGCTTGACATCCATAGGGGCATCAAGAGGGCCTACGTCTTCCACGGGACGGTCACGGTCGCGGCGATCCGGCTCTGGCTCCGCCCGTGACCGCCACGTCCTCGCCTACTGGTCTTCCGGGACCAGGACACCGAGCTCGACTTCCTCGAAAACGCGTGACCACCAGGATTCCTCGTCCTCGAACACCCTCGGATCGCACTGCCGGGCCCGTTCGATCAGGTCCTCGACGTAGTCCTCGTAGTCGTCGTCCGCGTCGCTCCTTCCGGAGCCGATGAACGCCTCCCATACCTCCAGGACGTTCTGCAGACCAGCAACCGAAGAGTTGACCAGCCCGTACTGCTGGTCCCCATCGCTGTCATAGCCGCGGACCATCCAGACTTCGCCACTGTCGATCAGCAGCCAGTACGTGTTGACGCCGTCCTCGAACGCGCCGAGGAATACCGCCCGACCCGGCGGAAGGTCGCGGACCTCCAGCTCCCGACCCGAGTCCCGCACGAACAGGCGGTTGCAGTCGGCCGGAAGGCCTTGTTCGCCCAGCCCAGACACCGCCTCGCGGCCCACACCCAGGCGCGCGAGAGAACTCGCGTCATACGACAGCCACTGCGCGCTCGACAACCGGCACCCCTTACTCGATCCGTCCCGCCGATCCTCTCAGACCCTGCGGACGACCCATCGGACAGGACCTAGTCGCTCTTCTTCGGACGGGGGAGCCTCCACCGGTCCGCCCGATATCGCGCAGGCTCGTTGTTGCCCGGCTGCGGCGGGTTGAGAGTGCGAACCACGGCGCAGTCAGGCCTCAATGTGAATGTCACCTTCAGCCCTGTGACCGTGATGGACGTGGGCCCGATGGCCACCCTGCCCTTGGTCGGGGCTCGCAGCAGAGTGTCCACCACCGCGTGCAGCGCCTTCGGACGCTCTTCTAGGGGGAGCTCGCGAAAGAACGGTGAGTTCAGGGCATCGGCGTGGAAGAGGACATTCGGTCGGCGGCCCGCGTGACGAATGGTCTCCTCGTCGGTGACGGGACGCCGGGGGTGCGGCAGGGGTACAGCCCGGCCGTTTCGGTCGTACACCTGATAGGCGTCGAACAGGGGCCAGGTCGGTAGGGGAAGCGCGGCCGCTCGCCGTGCCTCCGCCTCCGCACGTTCGACGCGCATCCGCTCTTCGTGTGCCGCCTGCCGCTGCGCCTGCTCCTCCTGCCGCCGCGCCTTGAGCCGCTGGGCTTCGGTCTCCTTCCGGCGTCGCTCGTCGAGTTGGTGCCGCAGCTCCTCGGTCGGGATGTGCCTCTCCTGATCGAACCAGGAGACCGCCGGGCCCAGGTACGCAACGACACGGCGACAGCCGCCGTCCAGGATGAAGGCGTACGAGCTCTCGGGCGAACCGTCGTCCGGGCTGTCGGCCTTATGGCTGCGGGCACGCCATCCCGACGGGCTCCGGCCGATCCTGCCGGTCTGCAGGATCCGCTCAAGGAGCTGGCGGATCTGCTGCTCAGCGGTCTCGTCGGAGACGATGTGCGCGGCCACGTACGCACGACGCACGGCCGGGGATATCTCGACTTGTTGCGCGAGCTCTCGCGCCTCGTCCGGGGCGAAGGGGTCAACAGCGGTCCACTGCACCTCAGTCCTCCCAAGCGAGCGAGGCGCCGAGTTGTAAGTCATGCCCCCAAGGTAGCGACACCCCCCGCCCTTCCGACACCACGGGGGCTCAAAGCCCGGGCGCACTCGCCTTCGAGCTGCCGGGTGCGGTCTGCACCGACAGGACTTTGACCGCGACCTCCACCAGCAGGAGCGGCTACGGAGAGGTGTCAGAACGGTGGTTCGTTGGAAATGGTGCCGCCCCAGGGGCTGGGGGCCGGGGCAGCGCTTGGCCTGACCTGGAGGACTCGGACGGCGTCCTTGATGCGGCCGAGCCCGATGAGATGGTGGGCTAGGACAGTGCTGTTGGAAACGGGGTGCTGTTCGAGGACAGCGACGGCTTCCTCGATGTGGCCGGCCTCGGCAAGCAGGTCCGATATGGAACAGGCCGCATACCAGGTTCCGCCTTCGGGGTGCGCCCGGGCCTGCTCAATCGCTTCGTCGCGTAGGCCGCAGTCGGCCATGAGCGGCAGCCGCATCTGGAAGAAGTCCCACTCCTCCTCACAGTCACGCCGCTCCTTGAGCGCGTCGAGGTAGGCCAGAGCCTCCTGGGCACGGCCGTGCTCGGCATACAGGGTGCACAGCGTGTCAACGACGCAGTCGTCCGCGCCGCCCGGGGAGTCTGCCAGGGCGCGCATCGCCGCGATCGCCTCATCGACGCGGCCGTGCCGGGCCAAGAGCTGGGACAGTAGATGGGCAACGCGCCACATGCCGTGAGGCTTCTCGGCGAAGGTCCGGTAGACGGCGGTCGCTCCCTCCTCATCGCCGCGTTCCTCCAGTACCTCGGCCAGGCTTCGCGCGGCGTGCCCGTGGTACTCGGAGTCGGTGTACGCGCGCAGTTCGTCAATCCGTCCATGCCTGGCAAGCAGGTCGGCCAGCGCGTCCCGGCCGTTGACCGACGTATCCTCCCTGCGGCGCAGCAGAGCGATCGCCTCGTCGACGCGGCCTTGTCGTTCCCGGATTGTGGCGAGCAGGTCGAAGGCGTTGGACGGTTCCATGCGGAGTCGGTGGCAGTCGGGGTCGTCACAGGCCGGAACCGCGGCCTTGATCCGGGCTTTCAGCAGCGCCGCTACTTCCTCGTCCTGGCCTGCGGCTTCGGCGATGTCGACTAGGGCCTGGGCGATGAACCAGTCCTCAATGCCGGGCCGCAGCAGCGCGAGCGCCTCGGCGGCCCAGCCGTGGCGGGCCAGCAGACGCGCGAAGAAGTCCAGGACCAGCCGGTCGCCGTCCTGCGCGTACGGGCGGGACAGCTCGATCGCCTCCTGCGCCCTGCCCCAGTCCTCCAGCAGCTCGGCCCGGGCCCGGGCAGCTGGCCACCAGCCCGTCGCGATGTACGGACCGAGCACGTCCAGCGCCTGCTGGTACTGCCGCCGGTCGCCGAGCAGCCGCGCCCACTCCAGCGCGCAGAACCACTCCCCACGCCCGGCCTGGAACTCCACTTCCCGCTCGTGGCCAAGCTCCAGAAGCCGGGTCACCAGCGATGAAGGAATGCAGCCCGACAAGGTCCGGGCCCGGTAATCAAGATCAGCAGCGTCCACAGCTCCGCACCCTAGCCGCCACCCCTGACACACCCCGGATCCGCCGGTGGTCAACGTCCGATGAGACGAATCCCCGCCCCGTCAAACTTCGCTGAGACTGATCAAACTTCGGTGAGACAGGTCACCGACGAAGGGCTCAACCCGGCAACTCGAACATCACTGCTGAAAAGCGACGCCAAGAACGGGCCCTCCAGTCGACGAACTCGGCATGCCCGGTATGGATCGACCTGGGATCACCTGACAGGCCCGCAGAAGGCCTCTGGCGGCCTTTCGGTCGCCGATTCGCCCTCGGATTACTGGAAATGGGGGACGAGGACGAAGGCGGTGAGCGCCGGTGCGGCATCGAGGCGGGCACAGCCGCCGCGGACTCCCCCGTGGGCAAGCCTCCGCCCTCGCCCCTTCGGGAACAGGGCAAGCCTTCGGGCAAGCCGCCCTGAGGAGGGTGGGTGGAGACCCCCACCATCCGGTGGGGCGCGGCTGCCCGCTCACCATCCCTCCTCAGGCCGGTGAGCGGCACGACCTGCTTCAGAAAGGCACGCTCATGCCCGGACGCCGAAACCGGACCCGCACCACCGCACGACGACGGCCAGGACGAGGACGACGACCTGTGCACCATCGCAGAGGGGGAAACGCTGATGCCGTCGGCATCCTGGCGGCCGCCGCGCTCGCGTCCATCCTCGTCCCACAAGCCTGGCAGTGGCTTCAACTCCACGGCGCCAACACCGCCGCCGCCGTCGCGGTCGCGGTCCTGACCACAGGAGCGCTGACGCCGCTCCTCGTGAAGGCCGCACGCCGTGGCACCTCCGCGTGGACCGCTCGGCGCCGGCGCCCGGAGAGTTGGGACATCCGCTTCTTGGACGGCCTGCATCACAGCCAGTTCGAGGAAGCCGTACGGGACCTGATGCGTCGCGACGGGGCCCACGACGCCGTGCGGGTGGGCGGCGCTGGTGACAACGGTGCCGACGTGAAGGGGACCGACCCGGAGGGTCGCCGCTGGGTGATCCAGTGCAAGCATCGCCGCGACGGAACTGGCGGGGCCGCCGTCGGCACGCCGGACCTTCACGTACTCAACGGGACCGGCCGGCCCGTGCACGGAGGCGATGTCGTGGTCCTCGTCACGAACGGCCGGTTCAGTGCTCCCGCCGTGAAGTTCGCCCGGAGCCAACGACTGCACCTGGTCGACAGGGGGCTCCTGAACGAGTGGGCTGCCGGCTCGTCTCCCCTGTGGGAGCTCCTTCCGCACCTGCCGGCACCGCGGACCAGCAGGTCGCGGTCGCGCGGGCGGCGGCTCCACTCCTGACCGGCGATGTCGGCCCTGCCCCGGAAGCATCTCGACGGTGGTGTACTCCCCCACCGCTTGCGGCCAGCGGACACGTAACAGGGCTGCCAGATTCGTGAGTCCCCCTCAGCATCGCGGACTCGGGCTCGACCCTGCCCATCAGAGTCTCGGCGGCCTTCAGTTCACGGTCCGCTTGACGTTCGCTGGCCAGCGATCGGCGACCGAGGCCTTCCGGTGAGGTCGTGACTGGGCTGACCCACCGCCCCTCTGCTGGTACTGCTTTCGGGGTTCATTACGACGTAATACCGGTCCGGGTTCGGCTGGTCAGGTGACTCCACGATCAAAGATCTTCATTTACTAACGTGCCGAGTCCACCATCGATCTTGTGCGTTAGTAAGGTATCGCTCATGACAACGCCCTCCGACGGCGACATTCGCGAGAAGGTCGTCTCCAAGCTCCCCGCTGCGATGCAGCGTGACCTGAGAGTTCGCGCAGCGCAGCACGGCATCGACATCCAGCACGCGGTCGAGGCGGGCATCGACGCCTGGCGCGGGCTCGGCGCGAACCTGCCCCGTATCGAGACGACTGGCGCGAAGTCGTTTTCGACCTGGCTTCCCGCCGATCAGTGGGAGGAGTTCCGTTCCGACTGCTCCGCACGAGGTGTGTCCCTGATCCAGGGCCTCTCCCAGTCCGTGCAGGTGTGGTTGGAGAAGAACCCGGCCCCTGAGATCCAGCGCCCTGTCGTCGTCAAGCGGCGCGTTGTGTGCAACCAGAAGGGGGGTGTTGGCAAGACGGCCATCACGGCCGGTGTGGGCCAGGCGCTCGCCGAGGACTCGGACCAGTTGCACCGGGTACGCATCTCCAAGGCGCTCGCGGCACTGCTCAGGGAGGACGAGGAACCCACCCTGCTGGAGTACGAAGACCTCCCTGGGCTCGGCCTCCGCGTGCTGCTCGTCGACTTCGACCCTCAATGCCACCTGACCAAGCAACTCGGCCTGACTCCGCTCCCCCTCAACGGAGACAGCCTCACCAAGCACATGGCGGGCGAAGCCAAGGGCCCCCTCGGTGACCTCGTCGTCGAGGTCACCGAGAACCGCTTCGGCGGACGGCTCCACGTGCTTCCCGCATGCACCGACGCCTTCCTCCTCGACGTCAAGCTGTCAGGCGTGCGAGCACGCGAGGCGGCGCTGGAACGGGCACTCGCTCCGCTCGAAGCCGACTACGACGCCATCCTGGTGGACTGCCCACCCAGTCTCGGCCTCAGCATGGACGCCGCCGTCTACTACGGCCGTCGCCGCCCGGGGGAGGAGCCCGGCAACTCCGGGATCCTGGTCGTCGTCCAGGCCGAGGACAGCTCTGCCGACGCCTACGACCTCCTCACCTCGCAGATCGAAGATCTCGTCAACGACATGGCCCTGGAACTTGAGTACCTCGGCATCGTGGTCAACCACTACGACGCCCGCCGCGGGTACATCGCCACCTCCTCGCTCCAGAGCTGGATGGACCTCAAGGACCCGCGGGTCGTCGGCGTGATCGGCGACCTTAAGGAACAGAAGGAAGCCGTACGCGTCAAGCAGCCGTTGCTGGCGTACGCACCGAACTGCAACCAGGCGGTGGCCCTGCGAGCACTGGCACGGGAGATCTCATGAGCAAGGCATCCGCGCTCGGAACGGGCAGCTCGTTCGCACGAGCCCAGTCCATCAGCCCCCGCCGGGCCGCAATCGACGCTGCGACAGCCGCTCCCACCGAGGGCGCCCTACCGACCGTCACGCTCCCCGTCTCCTTGATCAGCCTGAACCCGCGCAACCCGCGATCCTCACTGGGGGACCTGACAGATCTCGCCAAGAGCCTGCGCAACCACGGGCAGAAGACCGCCATCAGCATCATGTCCCGGCTGGCGTACCTCGAAGCCAACCCCGAACTGGCGGAAGACCTGGAGCAGGGCGCGAAGTACGTTGCCATCGACGGCAACTCCCGGCTCGCGGCCGCCCGTGAGGCCGGCATCGAAGAAGTCAAGGTGATGCTGGACGAGGACCTCGGCAGCAACCCGGACGAGATCCTGGAATCCGCCCTCGTCGCCAACGTCCACCGCCAGGACCTGGACCACCTGGACGAGGCATACGCGCTCCAGCAACTTCTCGCTGTCCACGGGACCCAGGAAGCGCTCGCCGCCCGCCTTCACCGCTCCCAGGGATGGATCTCCCAGCGCCTCGCCCTGATCGGCCTCACTCCCGAGCTGAAACAGAAGCTCAAATCGGGTCAGGAGCCGGCGGAGCTCCTCCGGCAGGTGGGACGTAAGAAGCCGGAAGAGCAGGCCCAGCAGCTCCAAATGCTGAAGGAACAGCGGGCCAAGAGGAAGATCAGCAGCCAGGCCAAGACGACGTCTCTGCCGCCGAAGCCGGCCACGCCTTCGCCGGAAGCTGCACCAGACCACGTGACGCCGGCCCCCGCCGCCACGCGACAGGACCCCGTCGTCGATGGAACGTCCCCCGAGGAACGACAGAAGGCGCTCCGTCGGTACCTACAGCTCGCGGGAGACCCACAGGCCTTCGTCGCGGACCTGGTGGAGTCCTGCACCCCTGAGTACCGGCAGCAGCTTGCCGAACTGCTCCTGAACGACCTGTAAACCCGCGCCACGGGCGGGCTGACGGCGCTTCACCAGACGGGCTCCGCCCCGCGGCGCCAGCCTCGCCCGGCTCATTACGCCGTAATACACGCGGCGTACGTACCCGACCGGTCGTCCCAGCACGCCGTATTACGACGTAATACCGGTGTCCGCTCCCATCAGCGGCCGTGTCCAACATCCATTCGAGGTAAATCCCCTGCCTGCACAAACTCCTGATGCAAGGGTGACCTCAACGACAACGCGAGGAACGAGGGATCAAGGCCAGTGGCGCAGCTACAGCTGACTCGTACGCACCGGATACTCATCGGAGTCGTCGTGGCCGGAGCCGTGGTCATCGCGGGGATCGGTTTCGCGGGCTCGTACGCCGCAGTGCGCGAGCTCGCGGAGAAGAAGGGCTTCGGCGGCTTCTCCCTGGTCTTCCCGATCGGCATCGACGCGGGCATCTGCGTCCTCCTCGCGTTGGACCTGCTGCTGACGTGGCTCCGGATCCCCTTCCCCCTGCTGCGCCAGACGGCGTGGTTGCTGACGGCGGCGACCATCGCGTTCAACGGTGCGGCCTCCTGGCCGGATCCGCTGGGTGTCGGGATGCACGCCGTGATCCCGATGCTGTTCGTGGTGACGGTGGAGGCCGCCCGGCACGCCGTGGGTCGGATCGCGGACATCACCGCGGACCGGCACATGGAGGGTGTGCGCATCACCCGGTGGCTGCTGTCCCCGCTGCCGACCTTCAAGCTGTGGCGTCGGATGAAGCTGTGGGAGCTGCGCTCCTACGAGCAGGCGGTCGGTATGGAGCAGGACCGGCTGATCTACCAGGCCCGGCTGCAGGCGCGGTACGGGCGTTCGTGGCGGCGTAAGGCTCCGGTGGAGGCGCTGATGCCGCTGAAGCTGGCCCGGATCGGGGTACCGCTCGCGGAGACCGCTTCGGATGGCCTGGTCGCAGCCGGGATGGATCCGGTGCTCCTGCAGCGGCGGCCCGCCGCTACCGCACCCGAGGAGATCGCACCAGCCGTAGCACCGGCGCTTCCTCCGGCCGTCCCGCAACCTGACGAGGTCCTGGTCGCCGAACAGCTGCCTGAGCCTTTGGAGGACAGCGCCGGGGGAGAGGTCCGCAGCGTCCAGACCTTGGGCCTCAGTGCAGCGGACTTGCGAGGAGTCGGCCGCGAGTTCATCGAGCAGTACGACCGCTTCCCGACGGCGGACCAGCTCGCCGCATACCTCGCTCAGCAGTACGGCGTGACCGATCCGGCGACGGGTGGGCCGATCGCGGACGAGTACCTGGAGCCGGTGCTGACCGACCTGCGCGAGCTCGGCTTCGACCCTTCCGATGGGCCGGCGAGCGACTTCACCGTAAGCCAGGCCGAAGCTGCTGCTGAGCCGGACGACACGTCGGTGTCCGTCGCGGACGCATCCGCGCCGGTGACCGAGCGGCCTCCCTTCTTCCTGGGGGAGTCGAGTGCGGGATCGGGCGTTGAGGCAGAAGCGCCGCGCCTCGCTCCGGTCACGAAGCCTTCGGTCCCGGTGGCCACCGCCTCGGCGAAGGCCGACCTGCCGATGCAGGGCACTGTGAAGCAGAAGTCGCCCGGCGAGACCTCGCGGCCCGCTCCGGCCGGCGAGGCCCAGGCGTGGACCGCCGATGTGACGGAGACCGGCGAAGCCACTGCTCGGGTGCCTCAGCAGCAGAACGACGAGGGTGACATCGACCCGATCCAGCAGGAGATCGAGCTGGTCGCCCAGTGGCTGGCCGAGGCCGAGGACGCGGGGAAGAAGCTGTCCGGAGCCGAGACCGCGCGACGCCTGGAGGTGTCGCCCAAGACGGGCCAGCGCCGCGTCCTTGAAGCGGCCAAGCACTTGGAGGAGAGCCGGCAGCGTCAGGGGCGTGCGCACCTGCGGTCGGTCAGTAGCTGACCGACCGGCCCCGCCGGGTCGCGGTGACCGGTCATCGGTTACCGCGGCCCGGACGCCTCGGGCAGCCACCAGGGCGTGACCGATCGGCACGTGACCGATCCCGTGACCGATGTCGGGCCGGGTGACCGGTGACCGATCCGGGCTCCATCGGTCACCGGTCATGACCGATCTGCGGCCATCGGCCACCCGTTCGTCGCGCCCGCGTCGCTGCTTCCTGGGCAAGCCTTCGCAGTCGAATCCCAGGGCTTGCCCACCCCCACGGGAGGCTTGCCCTGGGGTTGCACGGGCCGGTCACGAGGGGCTTGCCCAACCCCCTTCCAGGCTTGCCCAATCGGTCACGGGAGGCTTGCCCGCCTAGAGGGCAAGCCTCCCATCTGCGCTTTTAGGGCTTCGGGCAAGCCTTCGGGCAAGCCGGTCTGAGGAGTGTGTACGGCACGAGATCCGAAAGGAGACGTGCCGTGCACGACGCTTCGCACCCCGCCGCCGGCGGTGGGTACTTCGACCGGCTGGACGCCGACTGGTCCGCGCTGTGCGCGGACCCCGCCCTGCGCCAGGCGGTGACCGACTGGGTGACCGATGGCCACCTCGGCGCCGACATCGCGGCCGTGACCGATTCCTGGTCCGGGTCCCTGACGCCCGAGCAGCTCCTCGCCGCGCTCCGCCCGACGACCGACGGCGTGACCGATGAGCTGACCGACGCCGTCCTGCGCGTCCTGCTCCGGCGCGCCGCCGGCCGTGACCGATCGGCCGCTCTCGCCGGTCGCGTCATCGTCCAGGCGATGCTCCCCGCTGTCGTCCGCATCACCCGCGGACAGGTCCGCACGACCGGCGGCCGCACCCGCGATGCCGTCGGTCACGTGACCGTGGCCGCCCTCTACGAGGTGGCCCGCTCCGGCCGTATCCACCTGCGCCCCGGCCGGCCCGCCGCCAACCTCACGCTCGACACCCTGCGCCAGGTCCTGGCCGAACTCGCCGCCGAGCAGAGTCCGGCGGGGGAGGACCTCGCGGCCGCGGAGCAGATCGCCGACCGCGCGCCGGGCCCGTACGAGATCGCCCGCGCCCGCACCGTGCGCGCGGCCGCCGTGGAGGCCGGCCTCCACGCGGGCCCGGCCGACGACGCCGCGACCGTCCCGGCCCGACTGGAGCTCCTGGAGCTTCTCCTCGACGCGGTCCGCGACGGCGCCCTGTCCACGGCGGACGCGCAGGCGCTGGCCTGGCACCACATCAGCGGCGGCATCCCGGACATCGAGGCCGCCGCCCGCGCCGGCACCACGCCCGGCGCCTGGCAGCGCCGGCGCTCGCGGGCCCTGGCCCGCCTCACAGCATCCCTCCAGCCCGCGGCCGCGGCATGAACCGGACCACCGCCCCGGCCACCGTCCGCACGCCCCTTTGGAGATGCGTCTTGACCACATCCGCTGCCGCGCCGTCGCTGGACGCGGACGAGGAGCGCGTCACCCGCGCCCAGCGTCTGCTCATCCACCTCGGTGCCGCCCTCGTCGCCCGCCCCTTCGACACCAGCACCCACGAGAAGCTCCGCGCCTTCCTCGACGAGGACGCCGAGCTGGCCCTCGCCTCGCTCGCCGCGCTGCGCCGCCGCCCCGAGGCCGAACTGCGGAACCGGATCGCGGAGCTGGCCGGCCACACCCTGCGCCCGGCCGGAGGCACGGCATGAGCCTCGTAGGCACCTTCCGCCGGAAGCCGGCCCCGCCGGTCGAGCCGCGGCCGGAGGCCGTGCAGGTGCCGGAGGCCGAGCAGGACACCGACTGGGTCGGCGGATGGTCGACCGGTGCCCAGGCCAACTCGGCCGTCCTGATCCGCTGGATCGTCTGGGGCCTGATCGGCCTCGGTCCGCTCCTGGGCGCGCTCGCCTATCTGTCGGTGCCCACCACGTCCGCGGCCCCGGCGTCGAAGACCGCCCCGTCCGCATCGTCCGCGAGCGGCGGTCAGGGCGCGGCCGGCTTCGCCAGCCTCTTCGTTGCCGCTTACCTGTCTGCCGGGCGTGGCGACGAGCCCAAGCTCGCCGCCTACTACCCGCCGGCCGGCGGCCTCCAGCTCGACGGAGTCTCCGGCCGCCGTCGGGGCGAGCAGCTGACGGTCGTCCGGCTTCGCCAGACCGACGCCTCGGTCTGGGCGGTCACGGTCGCGGCCCGCGTCACCGGCGCGCAGCCGTCGGTCACGCCGTCCACGCAGCCGGGCGCCTCCCCGTCTCCGGCAGCCGACCCGGTGCGCTATTTCCAGGTGCCCGTGGCAACCGCGCCCGGCGCCGGGGGAGCGACCGCGTACACGGCGCTCGCGCTGCCGGCCGAGGTCGCCGCCCCCGAGCGGGCCAAGGCCCCGGAGTTGGTCTACGGCGCGATGCACCCGGCGCTGCCGACCGACCCGCGTACCCAGGCGGTCACCAGCTTCCTGTCCGCCTACCTGACGAAGGCCGGCGCCGAGCTCGACCGCTACCTCGCTCCGGGTACGCGCCTGGCCGCGCCGTCCCCGGCTCCGTACTCGGGGATCGCGGTGGACCAGCTCGCCGTCGAGGGCGAGGCCGGCGGCGAACCGGTCGTCTCGGTGCCTGGTGACGGCACCACCCTGCGTCTGCTCGTCACCCTCCGGGCGACCGGCCAGGACGGGGTGCGGCTCCCGCTCACCTACGCCCTCACCCTCAAGGCCCGCGCCGGCCGGTGGGAGATCGCCGGCCTCGACGGCGCCCCCGCCCTTGCCCCGCCTACTCCGGTTCCGGCCGCCTCCGGCGCCCCCGTTCCGGCAACCACTCCCACCCCATAGAGAAGGAGCACCGTCATGCAGGACAGCATCATGTTGGCCGCGGGCTGGATCCAGACCGGCACCGGCATCGGCAACGACATCAAGACGCTCATCTTCGACGTCGCCATCCCGATCCTGTGCGGGATCTTCGTGGTCGCCGTCGGCTGGAAGACCAAGGCACCGGGCCCGACGATCATGGCCGTCATCTTCGCCGGCATCGTCTGGGGCCTGTCCGCCAACATGCCCGCTCTCAAGAACAAGACCAACGAGGACATCGTCCAGTACCAGAGCGGGCCCAACGCCGCCCGAGGCGACCAGTGACCGAGGCCGCCGCCGGTGGCGAGCTGGACTACGAGCTCATCGGCCGCTGCTACACCAAGGCCCGCCGTGCGCCGCTGGTCCACGGGGTGATCCGGGACGTCAACGGCGGCCGGGGGATCCGGCTGCCCGGCGGCCCGTACACCCTCACCCAGCTCGCCGGGATCGTCTCCACCGTCGCCGCACTGATCCTGACCCGCCCCGTGTGGGGCGGGCACGGCTGGCTCGACGTCGCCGTCCTCCTGGTCCTGCCCGCGGTGGTGGCGTTCGTGCTGCGCCATCTCCACGTCGACGGCCGCAACCCGGCGGCCGCCCTGTTGAGCGTCGCTCTCATGTTGGCTGCGCCCCGGCGCGGCCAACTCCGCGGCCGCGCCTACCGGCTCGCCCGCCCCACCCGCGGCGACACCCGTATCCACCTGCCCGCAGCCGAAGGCACCGCACCCGCGAGCGATACCGAACCCGCATCGGCACCCCCGCCGGGGCCGGGCCGGCCCAGGCCTGCGGCACGCGCCGCCCAGTCACCGGTACCCGCTGGGCCTTCGTCGCCCGCCGCGCCGGTGGCGTCGGGGGTGCAGGCCCTTCTCGCCCGCCGCGCCCCCACGACTCGTACCTGACTGGAGAACCGACGATGCGCCTGCCGATCCGGCACGTCCAGAACAACCTGATCTTCACCACCCATGGCACGGTCTGGGCGGTCTGGCGCGTCACCGCGACCAACTACTCCCACGCCCCGGCCGTCGTGAAGAAGCGCCGCCTCCAGGCCCTGGAGGGCCTGTTCAAGGCGATGACCGGCGAGCCGATGCTGATGAGCCTGTGCCCGCAGGTCGACCCGACCGCCGTGGTGCGCGCCATGGTCGACGACATCGACCTGGCCCGGGCCCCGCGCTACGAGCGTCTCGGGCACGCGGTCCTGGACGAGCTGGAGACGATGGAGCTGACCGGGCGCACCGACTGGCTCGCGCTCCCGCTTCCCCCGCTGTCGCGGAAGGACGCGGTGGTGTCGGCGTTCCGGGCGGCGCGGGCGGAAGTCTCCCTGCAGCTCGGGCTGATGCCCGCGGTCGTCACCGACGCAGAGGTCCGCCGGCGCCTGGAGCAGGCGCAGCGGATCCAGGCCCAGTGGCCGTCCGGGGTGTCGATGCGTCCGGCGTCCGAGGCGGAGATCCTGTGGATCTACGGCCACTCCGCCCGGCGCGGGCTGGCGGAGCCGTTCCTCCCCGACGGCACCGAGACCCCGGTCCGCGGCCGCGGACGCAACGTCGCGGCGCTGGGGGAGATCCTCGTCGGCGAGGGCGGCGCCGACTTCGACAGCGGCCCCTCGCTGCCGGTCAACCCGTTCACGCGGCGCTTCCTCCAGGTCTCCTCCGAGTGGGGCGACTCCTACCAGGCGCTCCTGGCCCTCTCCGAGATGCCCAAGGCGTTCGCTCTGCCTGGCGCGGCCTACCTGCAGCAGCTCGACGACCTGGCCTACCCGGTCGACTGGACCGCACGGCTGGTCGTCGTGCCCGGCTCGAAGGCGGAGCCGAAGGTCCGCAAGCGCGCCCGTCACCTCAAGGCGCAGGCCGCCGAGTACGAGGGCGACCCGGCCGGTCCGCCCGCGGCCGTGGCCAACAATCAGGCCGACAACGAGGAGTACCACGAGCGGCTGACCGCGAACCGGCGCGAGGTGGAGATCCGCGCCATGGTCACCCTCGCGGTCTGGGGCGACAGCCCCGACGACGCCATGGACCGGGCCGCCGCCCTCGCGAGCGACTACGGCGCGACCGAATACACCTTCTCCCGGCCCGCCGGCGAGCAGACGAACCTCTGGCAG
This sequence comes from Streptomyces virginiae, assembly GCF_041432505.1. Classification (GTDB taxonomy): domain Bacteria; phylum Actinomycetota; class Actinomycetes; order Streptomycetales; family Streptomycetaceae; genus Streptomyces; species Streptomyces virginiae_A. The sequence continues at coordinate 112,869 of NZ_CP107873.1, read as the reverse complement.
GCGATGCTGCCCGGCTGCCGCACCCCCCGCGTCATGGCCGGCTACGCACAGATCCTCCTCGCCCGGGACTTCTCGATGGCCATGCCCTGGTGCGGATCCCAGCTCGGCGACGAACGCGGCGGCCTGTACGGGCTGCAGGTCGCCTCCGGGGGCGCCCGCCCCGTCCTGATCGACCCCGCCCGCGGACCCCGCGAGAACGCCTCCGCCTCCATGGCCTGGCTCGGCGAGCTCGGCGCCGGAAAGTCGGTCGCCATGAAGGCCGCGGTCTACAACGTCCTCGCCCGCGGCCACCAGCTCGGCCGGCCCGGCAGCCGCGGCCGCGCCGTCATCGTCGACCGCACCACCGACCAGGAATGGGCCCGCTTCGCCAAGGCTTGTCCCGGCACCACTCAGCTGATCCGCATCGACCACACCGCCGAGGTCTCCCTCGACCCGCTGCGCCTCTACAAGGAGAACAGCCCCCAGGTCGCGGCCCGCTTCACCGAGTCCTTCCTGACCCTGCTCCTCGGGGTGCGGCCGATGGACCTCGAAGGCGTCGCCCTCTCCGAAGCGGTCCAGGCGGTCCTGGCCCGGCCCGAGCCGTCGATGCGCGCCCTGATGGACGAACTCACCGCGCGCGGCGCCGACGACGCGGCCGCCCAGGGCCTGGCCCGCAAGCTCGGCTCGGTCGCCCGCAAGGACCTGGCCCGGGTCGTGTTCGACGAGACGCTGCCGGTCGTCGACACCCACCGCGCCGACAGCGTGGTCTTCCTGGTGTCCGCGCTCGCGCTGCCGAAGAAGTCCGAGCTCGCGAGCGAGCACCGCATCCAGCGCCTGGAGTTCGAGAAGGTGTTGGGCCGGGCCCTGATGTATCTGATCGCCGCGGTCTCCCGCGAGACCGCGATGAGGAGCCGGGACGAGTTCGCCGTCACCGTCTTCGACGAGTGCTGGTGGCTCACCTCCAGCGACGAGGGCCTGGAGCTGCTGCTGGAGCTGCTGCGCGACGGCCGCAAGCGCAACGCGGCCGCGTACGTCGGCTCGCACGACGCCGACGACATCGGCCCGGCCGACAGCGAGAAGGGCGTGATCGTCCGCGGGCTCATCCCGCACCGCTTCGTCTTCCGGCAGACCAGCCGCACCCTGGCCGCCCGCTCCCTGGAGTTCCTCGGCGTGGACTCCACCGACACCGACCTCCTGGACCTGGTGACCGGTGGCCTCTCACCCCTCGATCTGCCCGAGGACCAGCGCCGGGCCCGCGCGGGGGAGTGCCTCTACCGCGACCTGGTCGGCCGCATCGGCCTCATGCGCGTGCTCATCCCGCGCGACCGGGCGATCGAGCGCGTCATCCACACCACCCCGACCGGCGCACAGGCGGCGGCATGAGGACCCCACGCGCCCCGTTCGAGCGGCTACGCCTGCTCGGCACAGCCCGCCTGCGTCTCGCCCTGCTCGTGGCGGCGCTCGCCGCGACCGCCTTCACGATGCTCACCACGGTGCCGGCCCTCGCCGAGCCGAGCCCGGCCCCGACCTCGACTCCGACCCCGGCCAGTACGCCGGGCAACCCTCTCGCTCCGACGACCCCTGGCACGCGTACGCCCACCCCCGAGGAGCTCGCCGAGATCGAGAAGATCCTCGGAGAGCTCAACGAGCGCCTGTCCGACCCCTTGAAGGATGCCTACCTCAAGTCCGAGGAGGAGCGCCTGCGCAAGCTGTTGCCCGACGAAGGCGGCGTCCTGGCCGTCTTCAGCGTCACCGACCGCAACCGCATGCCCATCTCCGCCTACACGATCAAGAGCGACACCGGCGGTCTGCTGGACTGGGACCTCGGTGTCCAGAATCTCGTCGCCGAGCTCTGCTTCATGATCACCAAATGGGTCGTGGCGTTCTGCTGCTGGCTCATCGGCTGGACCCTCAGCTTCGGCCTCGCCAAGCTGCTGCTGACGCCCGTCCTCTCCGTCGCCAACTCCCTGCACACCCAGGTCATCCTGCAGATGGGCCTGACCAACCTCTTCCTGTCGGTGTGCGCGCTCGTCTGCGTGACGCGCATCTTCTTCGGAGACCGGGCCAAGGGGTGGGGGGACGCCGCCCTGTCCCTCCTGATCGCCGCCCTGACCGCCACCCTGCTGTCGTCGCCCCCGACGCTGCTCCTGGGGGAGCGGGACAGTGCCCTCGCCGCAGCCCACGGCCTGTCCCTCGAAGTCGCCGACATCATCCTGGACGCCAACCCCGGCGAGCGTGCGAAGGACCCCGACGACGAGGACTCCGCCAGCAGCATCGCGCTCCAGCGCCCGCTGACGAACGCCCTGACCGACGCCTTCATCGTCAAGCCGGCCATGCTGCTCCAGTACGGACAGATCTTCAAGGACGACTGCGCGAAGAAGTACTCCGACACCAAGCTCACCCAGCTCGCCTACGACCGGGCGGTCAGCGAGAAGATGGCGGGCCTGAGGAAGTTCAACGAGTACCGGGCCTGGATCGACCCGACCGGTGCGCAGATGGGCGACTGGGCCCTGAAGGCCGCCAAGCAGTGGGCGGTCGACCACTTCGGCAACCCGCCGATGGAGCAGTTCGAGAAGCAGTGCGTGAAGGGCGACGTCCAGGCAGCCAAGCGAGCCTCGCTGGACAAGGTCGGCGGAGCACTCTTCCTCCTCATCGCCGCGGTGATCGTCACCGTGCTGATCGCGGGCCTCGCCGGCAGCTTCCTCCTCGCGCAGTGCCGCATCGCGTGGGACGCCGTACGCGCCGAACCCGCCCTCGTCGCCGGTCTCGTGCCCGGAGCCGGCCGCGGCTACCTGTGGGACTGGGCGGCGTCCGTCCTACGCTCCCTCGGCATCCTGCTCGTCTCCGTCGTCGGCCTCGCCGTCCTCATCCTGATCGTCCAAGCCGTCCTCGACCCCGTGCACACGGAGGACGGCACCGAACTCACCCTGCGCTTCCTCGCCGTGGACATCGTCTGCATCGCCGCGGTCAAGAAGCGCAAGACACTCACCGCCCGGTCCAAGCAGGTCGCGAACAACTTCCGCGCCAAGATGTACGCGGCACGCGTCGGAGGCACCGACGGAAGCGCCTTCACCCCCTCCTCCACCCCGGTGGCGAAGAACCAGAGCATCGCCCGCAAGGTCACCCGCGGAGCGGTCCGCACCGCGATGGTCGGCGTCTCCCTCGCCTCGGGCAACCCGATCGCAGCCCTCGGCTACGCCACGTCCTCCAGCGTCAGCTCCGTCGCCCTGATGAACCGGCTGCAGTCCTCGACCAAGAGCAACCACCGACCGCCCGGGCCCGCAGGCCACCAGCCGCCCCCGCCGCAGCCACCGAATCCGCCCAACCCGCCGATTCCTCCTCAGCCGCCGAACCCGCCTCAGTCGCCGCCGAATCCCCCGCAGCCGCCGATTCCTCCGCAGCCGCCCAACCCGCCCGGTGGCCCGGCGCACACGCCCGTCAGCAGCACGCCGGCCACCTTCTCGAACCACCTTCCGGGCGGTCCGATGTACCACCGTGCCGCCGGCGGCAACAGCCAGGCCACCACCATCCCGAAACAACCCAACCCGCCGGTGACGCAGGCGACGAGCCCTCCGACCCAGCCGCGGCAGCCGGTGCCGACCCAGCCCCCGGCCTCGTCGCGCCAGCAGCAGCTCCGCCAACGCCTCGACCGCGGCAGCCGGCGCCTGCCCGTCACACACCGCGTCACCTCGGTGACCCCGAAACGGCCCAGTGACTCTTCCCTCAGCCGCAACGAGGAGCGTGAGCTGAGGCGCCGTCGCCGCAGGACGGGCAGTTCATGAAGAAGCTCAAACGGTGGCTGGCCGGCGCTGCCGGACTGATCGGGCTGGCGCTCGTCCTGCTCGCCGCGATCGCCGCCCACGTCACCGGCCTCGCCCAGAGCGAGGCCGAGGCGGCCGCTCGCTGCCCCGGCGCCGGCCGGCCGGGCCTTGACCCGGACACCGCCGACATCGCCCGCAAGGTCCAGGCGATGCTGACCGGCAGCGGCGACGTGGACGTGCCCGGACTCTCCGAGCCCAAGAAGCAGATCCCCAACGCGAAGGCAATCGTCGCGACCGGCATCCAGAAGCGGGTGCCGGCCCGCGGCCAGGTCATCGCCCTGGCCACCGCCCTCCAGGAGTCCACACTGATCAACCTCGACCACGGCGACCGCGACTCACTGGGCCTGTTCCAGCAACGCCCCTCCCAGGGCTGGGGAACCCACGAGCAGATCATGGACCCGGTCTACTCCAGCACCAAGTTCTACGACGGGCTCGTGAAGCTGGAGGACTGGGAGCAGATGCCGCTCACGGTCGCCGCGCAGAAGGTCCAGCGCAGCGGGTTCCCCGACGCGTACGCCAAACACGAACCGCTCGCCACGGCCCTGCAGCAGGCCATCGGGCCCGCGCTCGGCGCAGCGCCCGCCGGGCCTCAGGCGGTAGTGCCCGTTCTCGGCGGAGGACACGGCCAGGGCCCCTGCGCCGGCCAGGCGGCCAACGTGGACTTCGGGGAGATCCCGCCCGGCACACTCCCCGAGGGGTACCAGATCCCGGCCACGGCACCGACGGAGGTGAAGACCGCGATCCGGTGGGCGCTCGGCCAGCTCGGAACCATGTACCAGTGGGGCGGCAGTTGTACCAACCCCCACGGCACCACCCCGGCCGAGAGGTGCGACTGCTCGTCCCTGACCCAACGGTCCTACGGCGTTGCCGGAAAGGAGATCACCCGCACCACCTACACACAGATCCACGACGGGCGCCCCGTCCCGGTCGACGCCATCGCCCCCGGTGACCTCCTCTTCGCCCGCGGTACGGCCGACGCCCCCGAGCATGTGGCCATGGCCATCGGCTACGGCTACGTCGTGCACGCGCCCCGGACCGGCCGGCCCGTCTCCGTGGTCCGACAGAGCGAGCTCGGCCCGGTCCTCGTCGTCCGGCGCATCGTCGGCTGATGACACCGTGCCCGCCCCTGTTCGCTGTTCGGGTGCGGGCACGGTGCACGTGGACGTGGGGGGGCAGCGCTGGAGACCTCGGCCCGAGCACCCGGGTACCAGCCCTTCAGCAGGGCCGTTCCTCCTTCACCTTCAGCCCCTCGCCGATCACCCCGACGCTCACAGGTCGGCACCCCCACTCGCGTATGCCGGGGCCGTGCCGGCCGGCAGCAGTGCCACCGCAGTCATGTAGATCACTTTCCTCATGACGAGAAGAACGCCGACGGAGGCCTGAAGGCACCCTGCGCCGGGACGCAGGACGGTCTGTCCGGCACAGGGCGTCCTGGCCGCGAAGCCCACCCCGGAGCGCGACGCGGGGCCGCTACTGACTTCGGCGCGTCAGGGTGAACTGTGCGGAAATGCCTGATGGGCGTGGTGTGGTGACGGTATCCGGTGGCGTGTGAGATATGCGGATGGTGGCGGGTTGACCGCTGCAGGACGGGTGCGCCGGGAGTCGGTTCGGATGCGGGCGGCCGAGCTGTTCGAGCAGAGGGTCAAGCCGACGGAGGTGGCTAGGCGTCTGCGGGTGAGCGTGAAGTCCGCTTACCAGTGGCACCAGTTGTGGCGCGAGGGCGGAGCCGAGGCGTTGAACTCCCGGGGGCCGGGCGGGTCGCGGTGCCGCTTGTCCCCGCGCTGCCTGGTGAAGCTGGCCGCCTATCTGGAGCGGGGACCCGCGGTGCACGGCTGGGTGGAGGACCAGGTGTGGACCGCGGCGCGGGTGGTCACGCTGATCAGGCGGAAGTTCCACGTCACGTACAGCGTGTCAGGGGCTACGAGGCTGATGCACAGGCTCGGCTTCAGCCCACAGGTCCCCGCCCGGCGGGTCGCCGAGCGCAACGAGCAGGCTGTCACCGAGTGGAACGAGGTGACCTGGGCGGAGGTAAAAGGACCCGGGCGGCCTGCGGGGGTTACATCTGCTTCGAGGACGAGGCAGGCTTCACCCGCCGACCGCCCAGGGGGCACATGGGGCCGGCGTGGCCGAACCCCGGTCGTCACGGTCAGCGGCCACCGGGCTGGACGCCTGTCCGTGGCCGGGCTGATCGCGATGCGTCCCGGCTCCCGTACCCGGCTGTGCCACCGGCTGGTCACCCACCCCGCGGGTAAGGGCAAGCGCCGCAGCATGAGCGAGCGGGACTTCATCGCCCTGGTCGACGGTGTCCACCAGCTCGTCAAAGCGCCGATTGTGCTGGTCTGGGACCGGCTGAACACCCATGTCTCCCGCGCCGTGCGCGAGTTGGTCGCCCGGCGCGCGTGGCTGACGGTCTTCCTCCTGCCCGCGTACGCGCCCGACCTCAACCCTGTCGAGTGGGTCTGGGCGCACGTCAAACGCAGTCTGTCCAACCTCGCCGTCATGGCCCTCGACCGGCTTGAAGCACTCGTCCGCAACCGGCTCAAACGCCTCCAGTACCGGCCCGACACCCTCGACGGCTTCATAGCCGGCACCGGCCTGACCCTCGACACCCCAACCTCATCCTGACAAGCCGAAGTCAGTAAGCGGGGTGCGGATGTACGCGAAGGCGGGCCCGGTCCGTGGTGGACCGGGCCCGGCCGGTTGCCCGGCACTGTGGCGGTTAGCCCTGTCCGCTGGCGTACAGGCCGAGGAAGGGGGTCAGGCGGGGCTGACCATTGGTGGGGTTCCCGATCTCGGTCACGTTCTCGTACCGGCGTCCGTCGATCGTCACGCCCCGGTCGGTGCGGTGGGCCGCGGTCCGGTGCGCCATGCGGGACAGGTCGCTCCAGCTGGTTTCGAGGTCGGTGCCGAAGTTGCCGAGGTGGGACGGCCGATCCGTGTAGGCCGGGTCACCGCCGCGGAAGATGCTCTGGGCGACGCGGTTCTGGATCCAGCCGAAGCGGGCGGCCTCGGCGGTGGCGCCGATGATGTAGGCCATGGACTGGTTCAACCCAACGGCGTTGCGGTCTTCGACCCGGAGGTTGGTGAGGGTCTGTAGCCGCGCGTACACCATCTGCGCGTTGTAGGTCTGATTCGCCCGCCAATCCGCGGGAGCCGACATCTGCTGGTAGCTGCCGTCGCCGGTGATCTGGTTGAACAGGGGGGCCGTCGCCAGGCCGTAGGCGTTTCGGATTTCCTCCGGCAGGTGGTTGGTGTACGCGCGGTCGGCCTGGTTGGGGCGGGGGACGATGCGGTAGTGCTGGCCGCGGGCGGAGAAGCCCAGGAAGTAGAGGTTGTCGACGTTGAAGTACAGCGCGAGGTGCGCGCGGTTGCCGTCCGCCTCGTGGGTCCAGACCAGGACCCGGATGACACGGTTGCTGTTGGTCCGGGTCGGGGTGTCCATGTAGCCCGGGCTGTTGCTGACGCCTGCCATCTGGTGGCCGGCGGCGTTGCGCAGCGCGTTCACCATGGCGTTGTAGCTATCAAAGTCTCGGGCCGCGTATGAGCTGCCGTCTGAAAGCCCGTGGTACATGTGCCAGTCGATAGTGGTGAACCGCTGGCTGGTCTCCGCGTTGGCCTTGGGGGCGGCGGCCCCGAAGAGGACGCTGCACGCGGACACCAGGGCGAGCAGCAGGACCGCGAGCTGCTTTCCGGTTCGGTGCGTGTTGGATGTCGGATGCAGGCGCATCGGGTGGTTCTCCTGGAATTCTTGCGCGCGGGTGTGGGCCGCACGGCGAGGACCCCCGCGCGAGCGCCTGCCGCTGCGTCGGGGCAGGGGCGTCCTCGCGGGACGGATGGAGAGGAAGCGGCCGCCGACCCTTCGTCCCGCCGGGCCCCTCGGGTCCCGGCGGGACGAAGGGTCGGCGGAGGAGGGCTTCCGGGTGGCTCCGGGGCCGTCTTCCTCAGGCTTCGATCCAACTCGGGCGGAGGGGCGTGAACCAGGCACTTTCACCGGCACAACTAGGTGGCGCATACTTTTGCCGGTTGGGTTCGCGGTTCGGCGGGGCCACGTCGAACACGGGAAGATCATCAGCATGGCCTCGACCACACCGGCCGACTACTCCTTCGGTACGCTGCTGCACGCCCTGCGCCGCCGGGCCGGGCTCAGTCAGGAGGACTTGGCGCACGCGGCCGGGGTAAGTGTGCGGGGCTTGTCCTACCTGGAGAAGGGCCGCTCCCGCGGGCCGCAGCGCCGTACCGTGCAGGCGTTGGCGAAGGCGCTGGGCCTGGATGCGGCCGGCGCCCGGGAGCTGGAGGACGCCGCGAGTGTGGGCCGGCGCCGCCCCATCCGCACCACGGACGCCCCAGCACCACCGCTCAGCCCGTCGCCGGACGTCCCGGCGGCCGCCCCGGCATCGGAGGCCACTGTGAACGCCCCCGATCTGCTGCCGCGCGCGCCGCGCGGTTTCCACGGCCGGGCGGCCGAGCTCGACGCGCTGACCCGGGCCACCGCGGGCGAGGCCCCGGTGTGCCTGGTGGTGGGGCCCGCCGGGGTCGGCAAGACCGCCCTGGTCCTGCACTGGGCCCGCCACGACCCCGCGGGCCTGGCCGACGGCCGCCTCTACGCCGATCTGCGCGGTTTCAGCGACATGGGCGAGCCGTCCGCCGCCGAGGTGCTGCGCGAGTTCCTCCTGGCCCTTGGCATTGCGCCCGAGCGGATACCGGAGTCGGAGCCGGCCGCGGCCGCCCTGTTCCGCTCCCTGGCCGCCGACCGGCAGCTGCTGGTCGTCCTCGACAACGCCCGCGACTCCGACCAGGTCCGCCCGCTCCTGCCCGGCGGCGACCGCTGCGTCACCGTCGTCACCAGCCGCCACCGCCTGCCCGGGCTGATCGTCACCGACACCGCCTGCCCCGTCCCCCTGGACGTCCTCGCCCCCCAGGACGCCACCGCCCTCCTGGCCCGCCTCCTCGGCGCCGACCGGGTCCACGCCGAGGAGGCCGCCGCACTGCGCCTCGCGGACCTGTGCGGCGGACTGCCGCTGGCGCTGCGGGTGGTCGCCGCCCGCCTCGCCGGGCGGCCCGGCTGGACCCTGGCCGCACTCGCCGACGAGCTCGCCGACGAGACCCGCCGCCTTGGCCTGCTGGACCTGGAGGACACCGGCGTCCGCGCCGCACTCCACCTGACGCTGCGCCAACTCCCCGCGCCCGTAACGGACGTGTTCGCCGCCCTCGGCCGCCACCCCGGCACCCACCTGGACCGCTACACCGCCGCCGCCCTGGTCGGCACCGACCCGACCGCCGCCGACACAGCCCTGGACCGCCTGACGGCCGCACACCTGCTCACCGAGACCGCGCCCGGCCGCTGGACGATGCACGACCTCGTGCGGCTGTACGCCCGGGGCCTGGACGCCCACCCCGACACCCTCAAGCGCGTCCTCGACCACTACATCACCACCGCCACCGCCGCCGTCGCGGCGGCCGAACCCGGCTCCGAGGACTGCTTCCCCCTCCCCGCCGACTTCCTGACACCCACCGCAGTGCGCCAGTTCGGCGACCGGAACGCCGCCGTCGCCTGGTTCACCGCCGAGCGCGGCAACCTCACCCAGGCGATCAACGCCGCCGACGCCGCCCTCCTGCACGAGCGCACCTGGCGCATCGTCATGACGATGTGGCCACTCATGGTCTGGCGGGTGCGCGACGGCTGGGCCCCGCTCCTGGAAACCGCCCTCGCCGCCGCGCGGGCCGACGCCGACGAGCACGGGGAGGCACGGGTGCTCAACGTGCTGGGCTGGGTCCTCACCGAGGAAGACCGCACCCCCGAGGCACTCGTCCATCTGGAGGCCGCCTCCGCGCTCGCCGCCCGCGCCGGCGACGCCTTCGCCGAGGCCAACGCCCTGATCGTCCTCGCCATGGCCCAAGCCGCCCTCTGCGACCTGGACCAGGCCGCCACCAGCTGCGAGCGCGCCGCCGACCTGGCCCGCCGCATCGGTGACCGCAGGGTCGAACGCCTCGCCACCCAGCACCTCGCCCGCCACCAGGCCGACGCCGGCCACTGGCACCAAGCCCTCGCCACCGCTACCCGCGCCATCGACTTCAACTTCCGGCCCGGCGCCACCGACATCCCCCACATCCTGCTGCTCATCATCAAGGGCGAAGCACTCGTCGGACTCGGCCACCACACCGACGGCGCCGCCCAACTCGACCTCGCGGCCCGGGAAGCGGAAGCCGCCCGCTATGACGACGGCACGGTACGAGCACTCGCCGCCCTCCTGCGCGCAGCCCCGAGTCCAGAGGTCCAAACACGCTACGACGTGGCACTCGCGCGACTCACCACCCGGGCCTGAACAGCAGCTGCACCCTCAGGGCGCTGGTGAATCCCGCCGACCCTGGGCGCTACTGACCTCCCCACAGTTCACCCTGACACGCCGAAGTCAGTACACGTCTGGACGACGCTGCCCGTCGGCAACCCTACGGGCGACCCCCGTCGCTCACGGCCTGGGCCGAGGTGAGTACGGTTCCGGTTGCTGAACCCGGGGGTGTGCCCTTGCGTGGAGGAATGACCGACGAAGCACATTTCGTCGGTAACCCCAGGTTGCAGGCCTCCCACAACTCTGTGTCATACCTCAGTGGCAGACTGCGGCACGACGAAGTTTCGGAAGGGCAGGGCGTCGCGCACAGGCTTCACCCGTCGAACGCACTGCTCGGGGGTCGCTGGTGCCACGGGGGAGATGTTCGGCTGTGATCTTCGACAGTCTTGATGTGTCGTACGGCGAGATGTGGGGTTCCTATCGGGGAATGACCCATCGGAGCCCGATGTCACGCGCGCTCGCGGCACGCAAGCATGCGGCCGGGAAGGACTACGCGGTTCTGCTGTCCGCGCGGGAGCAACCGCTGGCACTGGTCGAATACTGGCCGGGGCGGATGTGGCGTGTGTATCTGTTCGACGACAGGGCTTGGTGCATGCAGATGATCGACCTCAAGCCGCACGGCACGGGGATGTTGCTGACTCAGCGGAACACCCGATGGCAGTTTCCCAACGATCAGGCGCACTTGTACGGGAAGTGGGATGTTCAAGAGACCACCACCGTCTCAGCCGACGGACAGATCGAGGTGAAGTCCGAGTTCGCCGGACCGCGGGGCGGATCGCCGGAGTCATCGCACGATGGAGCATCCGACCCGTCGAGCGTCCCCGGACGGCGGTTCGCGACGCCCATCGAGGACTTCCTCTGTCCCGCACCGGAATTCGGCGACTGGCAAGTGTTCGCTCCGCTCCTCACCCAGCAGGGCCACGAGGCCGCCACGACCGTAGTCCTGAACGACAGGTCGGTGGACGAAGGATCGGGACCGCTGCGCGCCACCGGAATTGAGCAACTGTTCAATCCGGGTGCGTGCGACACCCGGGAGGGGCCGGCCGTCGTCGAGCCCATTGACGCTGGCATGCTGCGGATCACCTCAGGGCAGCTGGCGGTCTCGGACCCCGGATGGATCAGCAACCTGCGGACCGTCGCAGTGCCGCTAGGCGACTTCCCGGTCACACTGTCGCTATTGCGCACGAAACACGGGGCCGATGTCGCCGCGGCCAGAGTGACGTTCCTGGACGTCCCTCCCCATAAGTGGGAAATGACCCTCCGGCCCGACGAGGACCTGGGGCTGCTCGGCGAGGGCCAGTTCTACGGGGTTGGCGTGGATACCGGCACAGCGGCTTTCATGGATGCGACGCGGACCGTGACCGAAGACCAGCTGGACGACGACATTTTCATACCCCTCGACAGCGACAGCCATTTCAGCGTCGAACTGCCCGGCACAGAGCCCGAGCCGAATCTCATCGCCTTCCGTGCCGGCCAGGGCGACGGCGCCTACCCCGTCTGGACCGGCCGCACCGAAGACGGACAGGTTAGTTGCGTCGTCGTCGACTTCCAGCTCCATTGCGCCGCCGGGACAGGGTAAGGATCGCCGACCCCCTGCGCGAGGCCGCACCGGCCGGTCAGCTGGGCGGACTGCTTCAGTTCAACACGCTGAACTTGACAGAGAAGTAGTCGTCGGCGATGCGCTGACCTGGCCGGACTATGTCCATTGACCGACGACCTGCGTCAGGTGGACTGCCAACGGCAGTTCGGGGAGAAAGAAGGATGGACCGTGTCCGGCGAGCACGATGAGGCAGGGTTTCGGTTCGGATGGCGTGGCAGCCATTGCGCTGGCACGCCTGTTGACGACCCGTGGTTGGCGATCAATAAGGATCCGGACGGTACCTGGTGCCTCGACGCGTACTTCATCGGACGCACGACACTGATGGGTGGCGCACCGCGGGCCGCCGCGTTCGCCCAGTGGCTGCTGGCCTGCCCACCCGAAGGCTGGTATGAGAAGGAGTTCACGCTGGTCGACAGCGAACCGCAGAGCGGATCGCGCCGGCTCACGGACGGTACTCGGCTCACCGTCGAAATCCTGTTGGGCCGTGAAGAAGCGGGTGGGCCCGAGTATCTCCAAGTGCTCTTGTCCGGCGAGATTCACAACTACGCCTTTGCGGTGTGCGCACCGCTGGAATGCCAGCGGGTGCTTCGCGCTGAGCTAGAAGCCGCCGCGGCCCGACTCCTCGCCTCACGCCCCTAGGTTCGCTGGCCAGGAAGCCGCAACAACTGTGTTCGCTGTCAAGACGCCTTGGTTGGATGACAACGGACAGACGAGCCTTCGCATCCAGCTTCGGTTGCAAAGGGATCGCAAAGCATTCGGGCCGGAAGTCTGAACGGGGCGCCTTCTCGTACTTGGTCCAGGTGAAGGGCTTCTTCCCACCTCCTGGAGGAACCGTGCACCACACCGTCCCGGCCCGGCCGACCTCGGTCCGGCCGACATGAGCTTCCCGGACCTGCCGGTCGACGAGTTGCTTGCCGAGCTCCAGGCCGTCCTGAGCGCGGCCGCGCCGTACCTCGTCGCCCTCGGCGTTGTTGGGGCGGTGGTCTGGGTGTGGTGGACGATCCGGCGCGCTGCGCTCGTCCGGGAAGCGCTCGCCGACCGGGTCCAGGTCGAGGTGATCCCGACCGCCACGTTCGACCCCGGTGAAGGCGAAGTTGGCCGGTGGGCCCGCCAGCTCGGGCGCGTGTACTACGCCGCCGACGGTGTCCCGGCCCGCGGATCCGCGGTGCGCCTGCGGTACACCGCCGTGGAAGGAAGGATGCGCTGCTACATCGAAGGCCCGGCCGCCGCAGCCGCGATCCTGAACATGCCCGGCTTCGCCGAGGTCGAGGTCCGTACCCAGCACGGCCAGGCCGACATCCGGCCCGTCCGCTTCAACGGCCGGGGAGGAACGCCGTGACCGCCGTCATCTCCCTCGCCAAGCCAGCGCTGGCGACCACCGCCCAGGCGAGCGGGCGCCGGTACGTGCAGCGCGCCGAGCTCGCCCTGGGCCTGCCTGACTACAAGGCCCTGGCCTCCCTCGGTCTGAGCCCCGACCCGCTCCAGCAGCTGGCCGCGGCCATGGCTTCCGTGCGCACCGAGGACGGGGAGAAGGCCGAGGTGGCCTTCGACCTGGTCCCCGTCTCCGAGCGGCGCCTGGCCCGCCGCCGGCGCCGCCTGATGGCCCGGGCCGCTCGCCGGGGTCCGTCCGCGTACGGTGAGCGCCTCACCGGCGGCCTCGGCGGAGGGGGCTTCTGGGGGTCGATGACCTCCGCCTGGTCCGGCGGGGCCGGCACGTCCAACCGCTCCGAGCGGATCCCGCGGCAGACCGACCTGCGCGACGGCGTCGGCAAGCTTGAACCCAGTGCGGGCGCCGTGTTCGCCGTGCAGATCCTGCTGCGCACTGAGGCCGCCCACCCGCAGCTGGCCCTGGCCCGGATGCACCAGCTGATCGCCGCGCTGTCGATGACCTCGGGGGAGAACTACCTCAAGGCTCACCGGCCCCGCCGATGGTCCATCGGCAAGTTCGAGCGCCGGTTTGCGAGTGGGGAGTTCGCCCCGCATCGTCGGCAGTGGCTGACGGTGCCCGAGCTGGCCGGCTGGCTCAAGCCGCCGACGGTGAAGTGCACCGCCTCCAGCGTGGTCCGCACCGGCGGCCTGGTCCCGCCGGCCCCGGCCGACCTCCCCGTTTACACCGGGCAGCGCGACCTGATCCCGCTCGGCGCCGTGGTCTACCCCGACGGCCGTGAGCGGATCGCCGCCGCCCGGGTACAGGACCTGCTATTCGGCCTCCAGCTCGGCAAGGCCGGCCACGGCAAGACCGAGGAAGCCCTCGTGCAGTGCATCGCGATGGCGCACTCCGGCTACGGCTGCTGGTTCCTCGACCCGCACGGCGAGGCCTGGGCCCGCGCGAAGCCCTACCTCGCGCACCCGAAGATTCTCGACAGGCTCTGGGAGATCAACCTCGCCAAGGCCTCCCCGGACCGGCCCGTCGTCTCCTGGAACCCCCTGTCGATGGAGGGACGCACCCTTTCCGACGTCCAGGACATCGTCCGCTCCGTCACCGAGGGCATCGCCGCGGCGCAGGACTGGGGCGACAACGCACCCCGCGCACGGACCATCCTGGCGCGTGCCTCCCAGGCGCTGGCCCTGCTCAACCTCCTGGCCGTCCAGGCTGGCCACCCCGGGGCGCAGTGCACGCTCTTCCAGCTGCGCACCTGGCTCACCGACGAGGACTGGCGCGAGGGACTCCTGCGCAAGCTGCCGGACCGTGTCCGCGCGTACTGGGAGACCACGTTCCCCAAGCTCGGCCCGGACGCGGTGCCGACCGTCACCTACGCCATCGACCGCCTCGACACCAGCCAGTCCCTCCAGGGGTTCTTCGGCAGCCCTCGCTCCGCGTACGACGTCCGGCACGCCATGGACACCGGCAAGGTCGTCTTCGTCTGCCCATCCGGCAGCGAGAGCGACGCCCTGGTCAGCTGCCTCCTCATCCACGACCTGCACCGCGCCGGCCTCTCCCGACAGGACACCCCACGCGAGCAGAGGAAGACCTTCTGGGCGTGGGGCGACGAGCTCACCGCACTCGACTCCTCCAGCAAGGGTTTCCTCGCCGCCATCGCCGAGCAGTTGAGGAAGTACGAGGTGCGCTTCATCGGCATGACCCAGATGGCGCTCAGGCTCTCCGCCGTCACCCGCCAGGCCCTCCTGCAGAACCAGTCCTGGCTGTCGACCTGCGCCGCGGACTACGACGAGGCCGCCTTCGTCGCCAAGCGGTGGAACGGCCACGTGAGCCCCGAGACGATCACCGAACTCCCGAAGTACCACTACGTGATGTCCGTGAACCTCAACGGCTCCAGGACCACGCCCTTCCGGGTTCGCGGCCTGCCCGTGGACGAGGTCTTCGCGCACTACGACAACCCTGCCGGCGTCCCCGCCCTCGACCAGGCGATCGACAGCAATCTCAGCCGCCGCCCGCTCGGCGACATCCTGGCCGACCTGGAAGAGCTCGACGCCGTCGTCCTAGCCCATCACACAGGCCGGCGCCCCGGCGGCCTGAGCGCCGGAGACCCCACCAGCGTCATCGACTAGAAGGGAAGTTCCCATGCCCTACCCGCAGTCCGCCCCCACCGGGCTGGGCCAGGTCGCCCAGCAGGCCGCCCAGGTCCTTTACCAGCACCGCCTGGTCTCCACCCGCCAGCTCCACCGGCTCGTCACCCCGCACCACACCCGCACCGAGTACCTTCGTCGCCAGCTCCACACCCTCCGCCAGGTCGGCTTCGCCGAGGCCGTAGGCCGGCGTAGCACTGGCCAGACCGAACTGCTCTGGTGGCTGACCGAGAAGGGAGCCCAGGCCGTCGAAGCCGTGGGCCTGCTCCAGTCCCGCGCGTACCGGATGAGCCCGGAGGCCGCTCTGGGTCCGCTCCAGGAGCACACCCTCGCGGTCGTAGAAGCCGGAGCGGCGTTCGTCGAGCACGCGCGCCGCCTCGGCCACGAGTGCGGCCCCTTGGACTGGTCTCCTGAGATCGCCCACTACTACCGCGACGAGTCCCGCCCGGGGGAGGAGCTGTGCCTCGTCCCGGACGCGGTCCTCAACTACGTCCACACGGCAGCCAAGCAGCGCACCCTGCTCACGTTCTTCGTGGAGGTCGACCGCACCCAGATGACGATCGCCCGCCTCGCCCAGAAACTGCACGCGTACGCCGCCTACCACGAGTACGCGCCCCAGCCCCAGACCGCCAAGGGCAATCGAGGCCCCCGGCGCCAGGCCGCGACGCCGGCCTGGCGCTACCGGTACCCGGCGTTCCCCCGGCTCCTGCTCGTCCTGACCGGGGCCTCCGAGGACCGCCTCGCCCGCCGAATCGCGGACCTGCGCAGTCTCGCCGCCAGCGACCCGGCACTCGCTTCCAGCCCGCTGCGGGCTGGCGTCACGACTCTCGACCAACTTCATGCCCACGGCCCGTTCGAGCCCGTCTTCACACCGGTCCTTGGGTCGGCCGAACCGGTGGACGCCTGGATCCAGGGCGCTGTCGCGGCAGCAGCCTGATCGAAGGCATCTTGTCAGCTTCCTTCGGCCGCTACCTGCACGGCCAAGAGCGGTAGCTCCTCAGCCCTGGCGGGCTTGCGGTGCCCCGCCGGGGCGCTTCACTTCACTGCCGACTGCGACCCTACGTGGTGTCAAGACGATGAACGTGGCTGAGCTCCGATGTGGTGCGGGTGGCCACTGACCGAGGTCGTTTGTCGGACTAGCCGCTCCGGCTCGCATTCGGTGGTACCGGTACGAACGGCGTGGCGGGGGATCAGGGTGCTCAGTAACCGTGAGTCGTTGCTTGGCCGAGCCAAGTCCGTTGGAACTGAGGGGCGTCAGAGCCCAAAGCGCGGACCGTTGATGGATCCGTCTCTTTATTAAGAGAGCGGAACCCAAGCAACCCTTTGACCTGCATCTTTCCTGATCTGAGAGTGCCTGGCGGACACACTTGAGGGTCGAATGTGTTAAGCCAGCGATGACACATCGCCTCGAAACTTAACGTGAAGGAAAGTTGGGCCGGTCGGCGAACACCGCCGACAATCCACAGGTCAGTGCGTTGGGTCACCCCTGCACATGGCCTCAAAGTGCTGCCTGCAGGGCGCCGCTGAAGAGGTATGTGTGTCGGCCAGGATTGCGATACTTAACCTGATGGCAAGTTCTGGCTCCAGGATGCACCGGAACTTTCGCTGAAGGAAAGTTCCGATAGCGGATGCCCGCAGGGGCTGCGCGAAGGCCTGTGGTGGCCCCGCAATTCTTAACCTCGTGGAAAGTTCTGGACGGGATGAGGCGCCAGAACTTTCCGTGGTGGAAAGTTCTGGCGCCTCATCGAGGAGCTCGACTCGCGAACTCCTCGAAGCGACGCGCCGTCAAAACTTAAGCTCAGGGAAACTTTTGGGATAGGCTCCCCCTGCCTGAACAGCAGAGGAGGGGCTCAGTGACGCCTGAACCGCCGGCGCGAGCACAGCGCCGGCACAACCACGCCGCACCCGCCGAGGTGCCCCGCAACGGAGACGACGTCCTCGACGACATCGTCAGCCTGCTGGCCGGCCACATCGGACAGGCGACCAACGTCGCCCCTCCGCCAGCCAGAGGTAGGGCAACCCGCGGGGGGCCCAAGGTCCAGATCAACATCGACTACGGCGACACCGACCCTCGCAGCATCCACAACATGGCCGGCGAGATCGGATACAGCATCACGTCCAACTGGTTCGCCCAGTGGATGGCCAAGCTGCTCATCGCCGGAGTCCTCTCACGGTCCCAGGCCGGCGTCTTCCTGTACGTCGCCGGTGGCCAGAAGAAGGGCACCGGCATCGCCTCGTACACGCAGCAGCAGATCACCGACGGACTCAACGAGTTGCTGGACGAGTTGCCCCGGGCGAAGAAGATCACCCGTCCGACCGTCAACAAGGCCGTCAAGACGCTTATCGAGTGGGGCTGGCTGGAGAGCGCCGGTTATGGCCGCATCCGGCTCAACGTGACCCTCTGGTTCGCCGGCAACAGCGGCGAGCAGAAGAACGTCCTGGAAGAGATCGCGTCCGACCATGGCGACGAGCCCGAAGCCTTTCCCCACAAGGTCGGGCCGAAGTACCTTCCGGGCCAGCAGATGCTTGACTTTGAGGAAGCGCCCGTCAGGGGAGCGGCAGGATGACTGCCGCCCGCATACCTCGACGACACGACCAAGGAGACCCCACCCGATGCCCAAGCCCGTGATGTCCCCGCTCGTGACCGAACGGATTTGGGCGCTTCCGATCGGGGCCGCTGCGGTGAAGTTCCTGTCCTATCTCGTCTTCCGCAGTGAGATCGGATCCGGCAACCTGCCCTCCCAGCAGGCGATGTCGACCGAGTACAAGGTGAGCCCGGCTGCCGTGAGCAAGCTCTTGGACCCCCTCTTCGAGCTGAACGTGGTGCTGCGTACGCCGAGCGAGCGCAGCAGGCGCGCCAACAGCTACAGCCTGCACCCCCTCGCGGCGCGCTACGAGAGCGCCGAGGCCATGGACGATGCGTTCGCGCAGGCCTTGGACGACATGCGATCGGGCAAGCTTCCGCCCCTACAGCTGCCCGAGTACCAGGTCGTCCCTCCCGCACAGGGAAGGCCCAAGCTCCACCGCGTCGCCTAGCCGAACCAAAGAAGAAGGCCCCCACCGTGAGGTGGGGGCCTTCTTCTGCCTGAACAACAGATTGTCACCAGCATACGTCGATGAACCCGATCCGGTACAGCGGGCGCCGACCCGACATGAGGACACATCCGGCAGAGCGGACTGGTCGCGCCCCTTCGACGAGTCACGTGACCTCGCCGTGCGCTCTCGTGGTCGCCCCTTCGCGAGGTCACACCTGTCGAAGTTCTGCGGCAGAGCGGCTTCGGAACTCTGAGGAATGGTTGCGTTCGATCTCGGCCAGGTATATTCGATATTCAGCCATTTCAGGTTGCCTGTACGAACTGCAGATGAATCGACATTCTGAGTTGTCGAGTGAATGCCGAGCAGGCTGGTTCGACTGTCGAGGTCTCACGCTTCGGACTGAATTCCTAGAGGGCTCTGCTGCGGGATGGAAAAGTACCAGTTTGCGCCATCGGTACACCTGTGAACTGCGGTAATGGCTTTCGATGTTGGCCGCTCCTGCGTAACGTATGGGAATAGTCCGGTCGCTTGTGGCGGTTGCGCTTCACTCCGCCGAAAAACAGTCCGCAAAGGTCTGTACCAGGCGCATGGCTTTCTACGGGGAGGCAACGGAACCCATGGCACGACCTGATCAGCTCGGATGGAACCGCAACAGCAACCGAGCCATCCCTGCATTTCTGCTCCTTGTCTGTGTGAGCCTCACCGCGGCATGCACCTCGTCGAGCGACTCGGACAGTAAGAAGGACAAGGACGCGCCTCCTACTGCCACGGCCGCCCCGAGCAAGTCAGCCACGATCGACCCCACCGAGGCCGCGAAGGCTGACGCCCTGACCGCCTACAAGGCGTACTGGACGGAACTACCCAAGGCCTATGCGGTGCCGTCGATCGAGGGCACAGACCTCAAGAAGTACGCGGCCGCCGATGCTCTCAACACGGCGATGGAGGAGATCGCCAATCTGAAGACCAACGGCCGGGTCATGACCGGTGAGCCGGTGGTCTCCAACGCCACCGTGACCGGGGCGGAGCTGGAGAAGAAGACCCCCAACGTGTCCGTCTCGGCATGCCTGGACGTGTCCCATTGGAAGATCACGGACAAGAAGACCGGGCAGCCAGCACCCGTTTCCTCCAGCCCTGTCAGCAAGTACGTCGTCACGAGCCTGATGGAGCGCTGGGACGCTTCGTGGATGGTTCTCAAGTACGAGCTGCACGCGGACCAGCCGTGCTAGCGCGCCGATACGTCGCTCTTGCCCTCCCCCTCGCCGTGTCACTGGCTCTCCCCGTCACAGCCGAAGCAGCAAAGAAGCCGGGATGCGAGACCGGCTTCGTCTGTCCGATCGTCATCGTCCCCGGAGACCCCGGTGGAGGCACCGGCGGAGGAACTGGAGGCGGAGGTGGAGGTGGTGGAGGAGGAGACACCGGTGGAGGCGACAGCCGCTACACCTGCACCTACACCCTGGCCGACCCGCAGCCTGCGGACGACAGCGGCCTGTGGGGGCCTGAAGGTCGGAAGCCCGGTGTCTCCATGTATATCGAGGACTGCCTCGACAACGAGACCGGCATGCACGACATCAAGAACATCTTCACCGACGCCCCGCCTGGCGGCGGCGGTCCGGTGATTGACCCCGCGGTCGTCGCGCGGCAGGCGGTGGACAAGATGCGCCTGCGACCCCCGGCGATCGGCATCACGCCGAAGCCGGGTGGTAAGGGTGTGGTCGGCATGCCCGTCTACATGTGGACCGAGACCGGCCCCGAGACGTACGGCCCGAACGTGGCCTCGGCGTCCATCGGCCCCGTTTCGGTGACGGCCACCGCCCGGGTGTCGAAAATCGTGTGGAACATGGGCGACGGGAAGACCGTCACATGCACGAGCGCCGGCACCCCCTACAAGCCTGAGTACGGCAAGAACCCGTCCCTGGACTGCGGCCACCGCTACGACAAGCCGTCCTCCACCACCGGTTCCGGCACGTACCACGTGACCGCGACGTCCACCTGGTCCATCGACTGGCAGGTCACCGGAGGCGCCCAGGGCGGCCAGCTGACCGAGGTCCGCACGAGCGCCGTGGACATCAACGTCGCCGAGGTCCAGGTCCTCAACTAGTACGCGCACGGCTGCACTTCCCCGAGAGGCAGAACCCGAATGGAAACCCCCGCCGCCCCGCCGGTGCCGCGTCCAGCCGGCCCCCGCACCGAACTCCCCATCACCACCGCGGCCCCCGTGAAGCGGCAGCGCCGGTACGCCGCGGCAGCCCTGAGCACCGTGCTGGCCGTCGCCGCCGCACTCGGCGCGGCCGCCGCCGTGTCCGCGGTCGGTGACCGCACGAAGGTCCTGGCCATCGCGAACGACGTTCCGGCCGGACAGCCGCTGACGGACGCGGACGTCGTCGTCGCGGAGGTGTCCGCCGACGGGGCCCTTGCCCCGATGCCCGCCACCGACCGCGCGAGCGTCGTGGGTAAGCGCCCTGCCGTAGACCTACGCAAGGGCAGCCTCCTCGTCGCCGGCCAGCTTCAGCCCGGCACCGGCCTGGGCGACGACAAGCAGCAGGTCGGCGTGCAGGTCAAGCGTGGCCAGGCCCCCTCCGGTTCCCTCGTGCCCGGCGACAAGGTCCTCGCAGTCACTGTCCCCGCCCAGGGCGAGCAGCCCACCGGCAAGGACGGCGCCGAAGCCCCGCCGACGTCGGTCAAGGCGGTCGTCGTTGCCGTCAGCAGGCCCGACGCGTCCGGCGCCGTCGTCGTCAACCTCGCGGTCGCGTCCTCGGACGGGCCCCTGCTGGCCACCCGTGCATCCTCCGGCCGGATCGCGCTGGTCCGCGACGTGCGGAGCGGATCGTGACGGTCACCGCGCTGGTGAGCGCGAAGTCGTCCGGGGTGACCACCAGCGCCCTCGCGATGACGCTGTCCTCCACGCGCCCCTCGCTGCTCGCCGAATGCGATCCGGCCGGAGGCACCCTGCGCGCAGGGTTCTTCCAGGCCCAGATCACGGCCGGGACCGGTCTCTACCACCTTGCCGTCGCCGAGCGCGCCGGCGAGGACGCCCTCGCGCAGGCCTTCGCCGACCACCTCGTCCGCCTCGACGCATCCGGGAACCGCCAGGTCCTGCCTGGCCTGACTGACCCCGCCCAGGCGCCCGCCCTCGAACGAAGCTGGCCCGCCCTGGCCCAGGTCATGCGGGTCCTGTCCGACGAAGGCGGCTACGACGTCATCATTGACGCCGGGCGCCTGGCCCTGGAGTCCGGCCGCCTCCACTCCACCCTCACGCCCGCACCGCTCCTCCACGGTGCGGACCTGGTGCTACTCGTCGTACGTGCCACCGACCAGTCTCTCGCTCTTGCCCGGCACATGACCGAGCCACTGCGCAACGAACTCACCGACCGCGGCAACAGCGCCGGCGCGCTGGGCGTCCTCCTCATCGAGAACGGCCCCCGCCGCCCCCACGAGGTTTCCGAAGCGCTGCGCTTGCCTGTCATGGCGGCGCTGCCCTGGGAGCCGGACACCGCCGCCTACCTCGCCGGCACCGGCGGCGCCCCGCGAAAGCTGCACAAGTCCGCGCTCCTGGGCGCCGCCCGCACCGCGCTCGGCCACCTCCAGGCGGCCGCCTCCCGGCGGGCCTTGCACCAGCAGTACCCGCCGACTTCCTCAGCGCCGACTCCTTCGGCTCTGGCCGCCCAGCCGCCGGCGGCCGCCCTCCCGGCACAGGCCACTCCTCAGGTTGCCGGGGTTCTTCAGCGCCTGGGCCAGGGACGGGTGGATCCCCGTGGCTGATACCCAGCAGCGCCCTGACGGCTCGACCGCGCACGGCCCCGCCGACATCGCCGGCCTGCTCACCGGCCGTATCGGCACGACCCGCATCCCCCAGCCTGCGGCGGCCACCACCCCGGCTCCCGCCCTGCCGGTCCCCGCCCGCCCGGCGGCGGCCGCCAGTCCGGGCGCGGTCCCGAAGCTGGCCGGGCTGCCCGGCCAACTGCCGGTCGCTTGGGAGGTGATCGAGGCCCTCCAGGCCGAGGTTTCCGCCGAGCTGTCCGCGCACGACCCCAGCCGCCTGCTGGAAGAAGACGACCGCCGGGCTCAGGCTCGGTCCATGGTGACGAAGGCCGTCGCCAAGTGGTCCACGAAGTACTCCCACGGCAAGCCCGCGCTCTCGCCGGCTGAGGAACACGCCATCGGGGCGGCGGTGTTCGACGCCATGTTCCGCGGTGGTCGCCTTCAGGGCCTGCTCGACGAGGAAGGCGTCGAGGACGTCATGGTCGACGGGCTCCGCGCGCACATCGAGTACTACGACCGGCCCCGCCGCAGTATCGACCGCGTCGCCGACTCACACGCCGAGCTGATCACCTGGGTCAACCGCATGGCCGGCCTGTCCGGCCACGGCGAGCGCGCCCTGACCCAGGCCACCCCGAACGTCGGCTTCCGCATGCCCGACGGGTCACGCGTCACCGCGAGCCTGCTCACCACCCGCCCGTCGGTGGTCATCCGAAAGCACCGCATCCGCCAGCACGGCATCGACGAGCTCGTCCAGTGGGGCTCCATCAACCCGCTGCTGAGGGCCTTCCTCCTGGCCTGCGTCCAGGCGAAATTGAACATCCTGGTCGTCGGCGACATGGGCGCCGGCAAGACCTCCCTCCTGCGCGCCCTCGGTCGGGAGATCCCGCCCGGCGAGCGGATCGCGACCCTGGAGTCCGACCGCGAGCTCTACCTCGACGAGCCCGGTCCACCGGACAAGCCCGGCCCGCTCACGTTCGCCTTCGAGGCCCGCCAGTCCAACGGCGAAGTCCGCGCGGGCAGCTCCTCGGGCGAGGTCACCATCGGCGACATGTTCCCCACCGCCCTGCGCTACAACGTCAACCGGGTGATCGTCGGCGAGGTCCGCTCCACCGAGGTCCTCCCCATGCTCCAGGCCATGTCCGCGGGCGGCTCCGGCTCCATGTGCACCCTGCACGTCCGCCGCCCCCACGCGATCATCTCCCGCCTCGTGCAGCTGTGCACCGAGGCCGGCATGCAGACGGAGGCCGCCAACCACTTGATCGCCTCCGCGATCGACGTGGTCGTCTACCTCACCTACCTCGACGAGACCGCGATCGGCGGCCGCAAGCACCGCTTCGTCTCCCACATCTACGAGGTCCACGACGTCGTCGGCGAAGGCGGCCGCCCCACCACCAGCGAACTCTTCGCCCCCCACGGCGACGAACCCCGCGCCGTGTACCGCAACATGCCCAGCTTCATAGACGTCCTGGAGCGCACCGGCACCTTCGACCGCCACTGGCTGACCCAGAACCCCGAAGGCGCCTGGGGCCCGCCCATGAAGTTGGTGAAGCGGCGATGACCAACCTGGAGAACTCCAGTGCCCCGCGCAGTCGCCTGCATCGCCGCCACCCTCACGTGAGTGGCGCTGGTCCTCGCCGGCCCACTCGTGTGGCGGGTTCACAGCTGATGATCGAACCAGAGACCCGGGAGGTGCGGTGAATTCCTCGCAGCTGGCTCTCGTAGCCGCGCTGTGCGCCCTCGTCATGGTCCTCGCCGGCCTGATCGCCGTACGCGAGTGGCGCGGCCGTGTCGTGGACCCGGCGAAGCCCGCCTCCCGCCGCGCCAGCCGGATCCGCGCGGCCAAGGCGAGCCTGCCCGAGGCGTGGCAGCGCCGCTGGCGCGCCGTGGTCACGACGGCCGGTATCACCGTGCTCGCGGTGTGGGCGTGGACCGGGTGGCCAGTCCACGGTGTCCTCGCAGGCGCCGCTGTCCTCGGCTTCCCGTTCCTCTTGAACCCGGGCACGGCCGCCGAGCAGCGCATCGAGCGCCTGGAGGCGATCGGGCAGTGGCTCAACGGCCTGGCAGGCATCCACACCGCGGGTATCAGCCTCGTGCAGACCATCCGAGCCAGCGCACGCAACGCCCCGGCACCCATCGCCGCCAACGTGCGGGCGTTGGACGAGCGGCTGCGCTCCGGCATGGACGCCAAGCAGGCCTTCGCCCTGTTCGCGGACGAGCTCGGCGACGGGGTCGTGGACCACGTCGCGTTGCTCTTCCAGTCGCACGCGGCGAACATGGGCCCCGGCCTCGCGTCCGCGCTGGAGGCGCTCGCGGTGACGATCCACCAGCAGGCCGCCGACGCCCGCGACATCGAGTCCGACCGCGCCAAGATCCGCAAGTCCTCGCGCATCGTCTCGATCGTGATCTGCATCGTCTTCGTCGGCTGCATGCTCAACGAGGCCTGGTCCGCCTGGTACCAGAGCGGCATGGGGCAGATCGCCCTCGCGATCCTCGGCGGCCTCTTCGCCTGGACGCTGTCTTGGCTGCGCCGGGCGGCCGCCACGAAGCCGGACCCCCGCCTCCTGAACCCCCTGACCCCGGCGGAGCCGGCCACCGCGACGGGAGCCGCCCGATGATCCCCATGGAAGCGGTTCTGCCCGCGGCGGCCGCCGGAGCCCTCACCGGCGTGGCCATCCGCGCCCTGTGGCCGGCCCGGCCCGACGTCGTCTCCGTCATGGACCGGCTCGACGCCGACCACATCGCGCGCCGGCCCCGGGTCACTGCCACCAGCACCGGGTCCCTGCCCGAGAAGGTCGGCACCCGCCTCCTAGCGGGCTTCGGAGAGCGGATCACCCTGCCCGTCAGGGACCTCAACCTCCTGCGGATCAGCCCCGCCGAACACCTGGGCAAGCGGGCCCTGTTCGCGCTGTACGGGCTGGTCCTGCCGCAGCTGGCCGGTGCGCTCCTGTCCATGCTCGGGGTGAGCCTGCCGTTCGTCATGCCGGCCGCCGCAGGCCTCGGTCTAGGAGCCCTGTTCTGGCTGTGGCCCGGCCAAGAGGTCAGGAAGGAGGCCGCGGCCGCGCGACTCGTCGTACGGCACGCCGCCGCCTCCTACCTCGACCGCGTCGCCCTGGCCCGCATCGCCAACAGCGGCGCCGCCCAAGCCCTGACCGACACGGCGGACGTCGGTGACGGCTGGATCTTCGAACGGATGCGACAGGCGTTCTACGAGGCCGACCTCGCCGGCGTCACCGTCTGGGACGCCCTCAAGCAACTCGGCGAGGAACTCGACATCCCCGAACTGACCCGGCCCGCCGACACCCTCGCCCTCGCGGGCGACGGCGCCGCCGTCTACACCACCCTCCAGGCTCAGGCCCGCCAGCTGCGCGTCGCGATCCTCTCGGACGCCAAGGCCCAAGCCAACGAGGCGTCGACCTCCATGGTGCTGCCGGTGACCTTCGCCGTGCTTCTCATGCTGGTCTTCGTGATCCTTCCGCCCATCGTCACCATGTTCAACGGCTGATCCACAAAGGAGAACACCATGTACATCCGCGCCCTGACGACCGTCCTCGCCGCCCGCTGGGAGCGCCTGAAGAACGCCGGCGACGCCGGTCAGACCTCGGCCGAGCTCGCCGTCATCGCGGGCGTCGTCATCGCCATCGCCATCGCGGTCGTCGCCGCGATCAAGACGTTCACCGACGCCAAGCTCCCGCTCATCAGCGGCTGAGCCACCCACCAGGAGGAAGGAAGCGGTGTGAAAGACCAGGTCGGCAACCGGTGGCGGCGCCTACGCGCACGCCTGCGGGACGGGGGCGATCGAGGATCGGGCAGCGTGGAGCTGGCCGTCCTCGCCGTCGTGGTGCTGTTCCTGGTCTTCGCCGCGATCCAGACAGGCATGTACTTCCACGCCCGCTCCGTCGCCCGCTCCGCCGCCACCCAAGGAGTCGAGGCCGGCCGCCAGATCGGCGCAGGCCCCGGCGACGGCGTAGCCCAGGCCCAGGAACTCCTCGCGAAGTACAACAGCGTCCGCGGCGCGAGCGTCTCCGCCGAGGGCAGCGGCGCGGAGCAGATCCGCATCACCGTCCGCGGGACCGTCGCCACCCTGGTCCCCGGCTTCGAATTGGACGTCGTCCAGAGCGCTGAGGCTCCCGTCGAACGCTGGGTGGAGGCGCAGTGAGGCGGGCCCGACGCATCAACTGGCGCGAGGACCAGGGAAGCTATTCGGTCGAGACAGTAATCCTCGCCCCGGCCATCATCGCCCTCATGCTGCTCATGATCGCCTTCGGACGGGTCACTGATGCCTCCGGCGCCGTGGACGGCGCCGCCCGAGCGGCCGCCCGCGCCGCCTCCCTCGAACGGGAAGCCGGCGCAGCGCAGGCCGCAGGGTCCGCCGCGGCGACCCGCAGCCTCAACGGAGAGGGCATCCACTGCGCCTCATCCAGTGTCTCGGTCGACACCTCCGGGTACGGCCTCGACCTCGGCCAGGAGGCCACCGTCCGCGTCACAGTTGCCTGCACCGCGCCACTCGGCGAGATCGGACTTCCGGGTCTTCCGGGATCCCGTACGCTCCGGGCTTCGTGGACCAGCCCGATCGACTCCTATCGAGGCCGCCAGTGATCACCGCCCTCACCCGCCGCGTCAGCGCCCTGCGGGACCGGATCCGCCACGGCGAAGACCGGGGGTCACTGTCGCCGTTCTACGCGCTGAGTGCCATCGGCATCATCATGATCATGGGACTGCTGGTCGACGGAGGCGGCGCCCTCAACGCGACGAACAAGGCCGCCGGACTCGCGCAGGAGGCCGCACGCGCGGCCGGCCAGCAGCTCAATGTCCCGGCCGCCGTCCAGGGCACCGAGATCACGGTGGACCCGGACGCCGCCGTCGCCGCAGCCCAGGACTACCTCGCTGCCCAGAACGTCAGCGGCAACGTGACTGTCACCGATGGCGGCCAGCGTCTCGAAGTCACCGTCCACGACACCTACACCACGTTGTTCGCGCAGTTCGTGGGTAGGTCGACGATCAGCGTGTCCGGCACGGCACACGCCCGACTGCACACCCAAGCCGGAGGCTGAACCAGCCCATGAGCACCTTCGTACGCCTGCTCCGCGCCCTGCTCGGCCTCGCCGTCCTGGCCGCCCTCATCGCCGGCATCCCCCTCGTCCTGCTGGCCGTCGGGTATCAGCCCACCGAGTTCGCCGGCGGATGGGATCTCCTGACCCAGCAGGACGACGGCCGGCTGTTCTTCACGGTGCTCACGACCATCGGCTGGATCGGCTGGGCGCTGTTCACCCTCTCCGCCCTCGTCGAGATCGTCGCCCTGTTCCGCGGCCGCAAGGCGAAGCGGATCAGGGGCCTCGGCGGGATGCAGTCCTTCGCAGGCCTCCTCATCGGCGGCCTCGTCCTGATCGCCCCCACCGCGGCCTCAGCCGCGACCACCGGTACGGCCGTCGCGGCGACCGCCGTACAGACCGCGGGCACCAGCAGCGCGGCGACGGCCCAAGCGGCAGTCGCGGCGGAACAGGACGCCTGGCCCACCCACACGGTCACCGGCGACTCCGAGCTCCCCTGGGACCTGGCGGAGCAATACCTCGGCAGCGGGCCGCGCTGGAAGGACATCGCCGCCCTCAACCCGAGCGTGCCGCAACTCGCGGCCGGCGACCAGTTCCTGCCCAAGGGCACAGTGATCCGGCTCCCCGCCGACGCCAACATCGCCAACCCGGCCGCCCCTGTTCCGGCACCCGCCCAGGCCGCACCGGAGACGGCCGCGCCCACGCAGCAGCCCGCGCAGAACGCCCCCAAGGACGAAAAGCCCGCTGCGGCCGACGCCGATCATGTCGTCAAGTCCGGTGAGAACCTGTGGGGCATCGCCGACGAGCACGGCGACCCTGAGGACTGGCCGAAGATCTTCGAAGCCAACAAGGGCAAGCCACTGCCCGGCGGCGGGACCTTCGACAACCCGGACCTGATCGTCCCCGGCCAGAAACTCACCCTCCCCACCGCAACCGCCCCGGCCCCCGCTCCCGACAGCCGGCCCGCCCCCGACACCAAGACCCCCACGCCGGACACGGCGAAGGACACCCCCGTACCGGCGGCACCCGCCCCCGTGCCCTCGCAGTCCGCCACGCCTGCGCCCGCCGCTTCCGCCCCCGCTACCGCGCCCACCACAACCGCGCCCGCGCCCGCGCAGGACGGCCAGAAGGCGGACACCGCCCAGCAACCGCAGGACACCGACGAGGCCCTGGCCCCCGCCGCCGTCTGGATGGGAGCCGGCGCCCTGGCCGCCGCCCTCATCGGCACACTCGCCACCCGCCGCATCCTCCAGCAGCGCCGCCGCCGGCCCGGCCGCCGCATTCCCATGCCCACCGGCAGCGCCGCCGCCACCGAACAAAGCCTGCGCGCAGCCCAACACCCCACCGGCTTCGACCTCCTCGACGCCGCCCTGCGCACGCTGGCACTCAACCTCGCGGCAGCTGAGCGCGACCTGCCCGTGGTCACCGCCGTCGTCCTGCACGAGCAGAAGGTCGAGCTCCACCTCGACGACGACGTCCCCCCGATGAAGCCCTTCTCAGGCAGCGCCGGCCGCACCGACCTGTGGACCTGCCCGGCCTCCAGCCCCGACCTCGCCGACCACGACGCCCTCCAGGGCGCCGACGCGCCCTACCCGGCCCTGGTCTCCCTGGGCTGGGACGGCTCCGGCCGCCTGGTCCTCGTCGACCTGGAGTACGTCGGCGTCCTCCACCTGGACGGCGACGCCGACCACGCACGCCACGTCCTGCAAGCCATCGCCGTCGAACTCGCCAGCACACCCCTGCCCGGCCATCTGGAGATCACCGCGCTCGCCGACACCGCACCCGGGCTCGACGACGCAGCACCCGAACGCGTCGCCCGCACCGACACCCTCGCCGCAGCGGTCGCCGAACTGACCAGCCACACCGCCGACCAACGCCGCGCCCTAGCCGCACTCGGCGCACCCACCCTCCGTGCCGCCCGCCTCAACGAAGACGCCAGCGGCTCCTGGACGCCCCACATCCTCCTCGCCGCCGAGCTCCCCGAAGGCGCCCGGACCGACGCGCTGCTCGACCTGATCACGGACCAGCCGCGGGTCGCCGGCGCGGTCGTCACGGCAGGCGAGAACGCAGACCTGGCCCCAGAAGACGGCTGGACCCTGCACTGCGCGGGACCGGACGAGACCATCGTCCTGCCCGGCTCCGGCCTGCCCATCAAGCTCCAGGGCCTGACCGACGCCCACTTCGCCGACGCGATCGAGCTGCTCACCCTGTCCGCCGCCGACACCGACGTCCCCGCTCGCGACGACTGGCTGGACGGCCTCCTCGACACCGACGAGCAGGCGGAAGAGGACCAGGCGGAGCCGGACAAGGATCACGCCGGCGAGGAAGATACGTCGGACGACGCCGAGGAGACCGGCGACGACGAAGCGACGCAGCCGGAGACCGGTGCCGACGAGGACGGGATGCCGGACGAGTACGCCGACATCGAGCAGGAGGAGCTGGAGAGCGCGCACCAGACCGAGACACCGGTCCCGACTGCAGCCCACACGGACGAGGCAACCGACGACCAGGCCGAACACGACACCGGTGGCCCCACGATCGCGGACCTCTTCCATCCTCCTGCCGCTCCCGTCCCTGCCCCGGCAACCGCTGGTCCCGAAGCCGCCCCGGAGCTGACCAAGGAAGAAGCCGCCCCGGCCGAGGCGAGCCCTGAGGCCGAGAACCTCGGCCCCGCCGCCCTCCCGGTGCCCGCCCCGACTCGCGCCGCTGACGACACCGAAGCCACCGCGCCGACCGTGCTCCTGCTCGGGCGAGTGGTCATCGAGGGCGCCGCGGGCCGGATCGACTCCAACCGGCAGAGTGCCGCCGTCGAACTCGTCTCCTACCTCGCGCTCAACCCCGGCGCCGACCACCACGCCATCGACGACGCCTTGTGGCCGGGCCGCCTGGTCAACAAGCAGATGCGCAACGCCGTCATCAGCCGCACCCGTTCCTGGCTCGGCAAGGACACCAACGGCGAGGCCTACTTCCCGCGGGTCCAGGACACCGGCGACAGCCGCTACCGCCTCGCCCAAGCCGTCACCTGCGACTGGCGGACCTTCCAGAACCTCGCCCGCACCGGCCTCGCCCGCCACGACGAGGACGGCGACCTCGCCCTGCGCCGAGCCCTCGCCCTCGTCCGCGGCCGCCCCTTCGCCGCCATCGACCCCCAGCGCTACGCATGGGCCGAGCCGGCCGTCCAGGAGATGGTCTCGGCCGTCGCCGACGTCGCCTACGAACTGTCCACCCGCCGCCGCGAGGCCGCCGACCACACCGGCGCGCTCTGGGCCGCCCACCAAGGCCTTATCGCCGCCGAGGAGAACGAACTCCTCCACCGGCAGGTGTTCCTCGCCCACCATGCCGCCGGCGACATGGACGCGCTCCGCGATGCCGCAGCCCGGCTGGCCCGCATCAACGAAGGCCTCGGCGGCGGAGTGGACATGGAGGCGGAGACGGCTCAGTTGCTCAGCACACTGCTACCGCGCACGCCGGTGACTCGATAGCGATGTAGGTTCCGCGATTCCGCGAGCAATTCCGCGTGATCATGAGCACTGTCCGAGCAATTCCGCGGTCCAGTGAGCAATCGATCTCCCGACCTGCGGTTTCGTGCGGCTCTCGTGCGCAGAGGTCCCGCCCGCCGGTCCGGATTGCTCGTGATCCGCCGACGGACGCCCCCGCCAGCAGTGCTCACCATCGCGGACGCCGCAGGTCAGAAGCGTGCGAGTGCTCACGAAACTTCGGAACCTACAAGCGACCAGTCGTGTCGAGAGATCACGTAAGGGAAGCAGAGGCGAAGCCAGGCGCCACCGGGCCTGGGGCTCACAAAGGGGGGAATACTGTGCGGCAGGTTCACCGAGCAGAACAGCTGTTGCCGGGCGACTACCTGAGGACCGGTTACGGGCGATTCACCGCCGACGGCTTTCGCGCGGGCGAGTACTACGCCCGCATCGAGCACGTCGAGCACATCGACCGCCCCGATTTCCTCCTGCCCGACAGGAGTTCCGGGCCGGACCACAGGCTGAAGAGAGTGGTGGGGGTTCGCGTCCAGGGAATGCCCGGACCCGTGCTCCTGCGCCCGGGCGACCACCACGCCGCCGGCGCCATCGACGAGGAGCGACAGCGATGGGACCGGCTCAATCCGACCTGGCCGGAGCACAACGCCGCAGTGTTCGCCGGAGGCAAAGCGCCGGCGGCACCACGGTGGGACCGCATCGGAGCCGTGGGGCCGGACTCCACCCGATCGAACCCTGGCAGCGCGATCGAACGCAGGCCGGAGTCGTTCGAGAAGCTTGCCGGCGCCCTGTGCGTGGGCGACTACCTGCAGACCCAGACCCACCGATTCCCCGCCGAGGACATGGGTCTCGACGAAGGCTTCTGGCGGGTGGAGTGGATCGCCCACATCGAGGGCGCCGCACTCCGAACCCTGCTGGCCGACCCCGACTGGGCGCGAGGCAGGGTGACCCTGGCTCACGTCTACGGCATCTCGGGGGTCCTGGTCATCCCCGAGACCAGCGTGAGGGTGCTCCTGGTCCCGAACCCCGAACGCCTACGCAACGATCTGGACGGGCCATGGCACCTGAGGCCCTACTACGAATTCGCCGGTGCCACAGTGCCCGACGACGCCGACCAACAGCGAAACGACGCCGCCCTGCGCCCACAGGCCCCGGCGGACGAAGCCAACCTCTACCCGAGCAACTTCTCCGACCCCGCGGACCGCACCCTCTTCCTGCACGGCGAGACCGGAATCCGACCCGTGCCCGTCTCGCGGCTGCCGTGGCCGCACCGCCTGTCCAAGTGCCCGCACTTCCCACGCGCGGAAGCCATCGAGAAGACCTACCCGCACGACTGGTACGCCGGACAGGTCGCCCACGCGGAACTCTTCACCCGCCTGACACCCGCCGACTTCGCCGCCTGCCCCTACCACCAAGGAGACTGGGCCGCGATAGCCGAGGCCGCCACCGCATACGCGGCCGTCGATCCCGACGACGACTCCGAGCACGGCCGAGCCGCGCACACCATGGAGCACCTCGACGAACGCGAACGCACGTGGGCCCGGGCATTGGTCCAGGACCCCATCTGCTGGGACGACAACCACGACAGCCTCACCAACGGCCAACACCGCACCTGCGCGCTACGCGCTGCCGGCGTCCCGTACCTGCCGGTCGAAGGCCGACACCTGCCCGACACGGCCCAGCCCGACGCCATGGACGCCCGCACGCACGCCCAGCACACGGTCCGCGAGTTCTGGCGAGAAGTGCTCGCTGCTGCCCTCGGCCCCACGCACCCGCTGGTGAACACAGCGCTGCCCCTGCTCCTGCGATTTCCGGCTCTACGGTCCCTGCTTTCCACGGTGCAAGAGCGCAAGGAGTAGAGGCAGATCTCCGTCCGATGGTCGGACCGGACAGCAGTGTGATCCATTTGCCGGGGGAGAACCCCCTGACCGGGTGGGTTCCGGTTGTCCACCGAGCGCGTCAGCCGGCGGGCCCGCCGGGAAGACGTTGGAATCGTGGTTGCGAGGAGCCGCCGCGCTGGAACGGCAGCTCCCAGCCCCGTGGCGCTGTCGGCTGTGGGCAGGCCCGGCAGCCGTCACACGTCGCCGGTGACCGCCCCGGCCGGCAGCATCGAGCTTTCGGGGCTTCGACCGAAGGCACACGTCCATCGGGGCCCGGCGGGGTCAGGCGGCGGGGTCGTATGTGATGCGGGCGTTGGGACAGTCGGCCGCGTACCGCAGGAGTGCCTCGCGCTCGGCAGGGTCGACGGCGAGGCCCCAGCGGTGCTTGGTGGCAACCCATTCGCCGAGGTACCGGCAGTGGACCGCGGACATCGGCATCCAGGTGGCCGGGTCCTGGTCGGACTTCTGCCGGTTGGAACGGGCGGTGACGCCGACAAGAGTGACGTCGGAGCCGAGGTCGTTGGCGTAGCGTCGGCGGCGCTCGGTGGTCCAGCCGTAGCCGCCGCTGTCGTGGACTTCGGCGAGCGGGACCATGTGGTCGATGTCGATGCCGGACGGGCCCTGGACGAGGACGTCGTCGTAGTAGGAGTGCCACACCCCTCCGGTCAGGGAGCAGCCAGCCCCTACAGTTGGGGCCTCGATGGCCTCGGCGATCAGGACGTCGTTCCGCGCGCTGCAGCCGTTCCGGTCGTCGTCCTTCCAGTGCGGGTACAGCTCCCGCTTGTAGCCGTCACGGATCTCCTCTGCGATCGGCAGCGCAGTGATGCCGTCGATGAGGGTGACCTCGTCGGCCTGGGCGGGGGAGGCGGGGGCGAGTACGGCGAAGGCGAGGGCAGCGGCCAGGAGGCCACGCCGGAAGTTTGTGATCATGAACCTGGTGATACCGGCTCAGCAGTGCACCGATCGAGCCGCGATCGGACGTCTCACTCCACCGGGGGAGGGGATTCACCGCAGAACCGTGCCTGCTTCCGCCGATCCACCCGAAGGCGGTCGGCGACGGTCTGTCGAGGACCTCACCCCGCTGGCGAGTGACGTCGGAGCCGCCGGAGAGTGTGCACCCCGGCGTGGCGGACGACCCGGTCGATCATCGTGGCGGCCATGACGATGTCGGAGAAGTCTCTCCCCGCGATCAACGATGCGATTCGGAGATCGTGGCGACTGATCGCAAGGGGACACCCGGGGCAGGAGGAGATCCTCGGCGAGTGGCTACGGGGCCCTGTCGTACCCGCCGCCTAGGATCCGGGCGTGGCAGACGAACAAGTAGACGAACCAACGGCCCGGCAGAGACTCGTCGAGCTCAAGTTGGCCAGCGAGGCAGCGCGCGCCGAGGCGCTACAGGGGCCGTACTCGGCGGAACGGTGGCGCCACTGGCAGGAGGCGGCGGCCGTCTTCGGTGACGCGGTGACGGAGCACGCCAAGCAGTACGGGCTGGAGAATCGATTCAAGCTGGAGAAGGACGTTGTGACGAAGGCGCTGCACCCGAGCCCGCCTGAGGACTGACAGACATCACCCCCGGTCCGCTGACGTGCAGATGCCCCACCCTGGGTGGAGGCGGCAAGGCACTGCGGCGGGCCAGCATGGCGGTGTCCGCGCGGTTCGGGGTGGCCTGCGATGTCCGGGCCACGCGGGGCGGTGCGCGTCGGCCGGTGCGCCGGGAGCGGTGGCCCCGGCGGACTCGGCGTGCCGGCCCATCATCCGTAGCACTCGGCCGCACCAGGGCGGCCCCTTCCCCCACCAGGGTGCCGACGGCGTGCTCGCCGAGGACGGCGCCTCCAGCGCAGGCTCCAGCAGCCGGCTTTGTAGGTCAGTCGCACGTCTCACCTACGCAGCCAAGTAGATGCCAGCGCAGCCCGGCGCGCCCGTCACAGCCCGCGCGGCCTTGTGAGGCGCTGGCCGTACGGTCTCGGCTCCGGCACCCGTCGACGTGACGGCCGGGATTGCCTGGACCAAGCAGATCTCCGGCGCCCCCCTGAACGGCAAACCGCTGACGGACGACACCACCCGGCTCGCCTTCCTCACCGGCGACGTCCTCGCCGTCATGACCCCGAACACGGTCGTCGGGCTGCGCCTCGACGGCGCCGAAGCCTGGACGTGGCGCAACATCGGCGTCGCGCTCGACAAGTACGTCCTGAACTGGGACATGACCGCCCACCAGTACCGGATCATGGTCATGATCGGTATCGAGGGCGGCCCTGAGCTGTGGAGGTACTGGGTGTCCACCCTCGATGCCTCGGGCAAGGAGGTCTCCAAGGAGCCCGTCCCCATGCCTGTGCCTTCCAAGGGCGACGTCAGTCTGGTCGGGGCTGCACCCATGACTGCGATCGTCAGGCCCTACAGCTTCGACAAGGTCACCAAGCCGGAGCTCGTCACCTTCAACCGGGACGGCAGCGTGGCCCGGCGCATTCCGCTCGCCTCCGCCGCGGGCGAGATCCGGCTGAACCAGAGCAAGCGCCTCGGCAGGGCCAAGCGCTTCGACATCGCCTTCAGCGGCCCCACCGCCTACCTCGTCGCGGGCAACCCCGCCAGTAGCACGGCTCCCATCCAGATCGTCGCCCTCGACCTGGAGAGCGGCGCCACGCTATGGACCGAGGCGGTCGACACCGTCACCAACCCCCGGTTCCTCGGAGTCGACAAGGACACCGTGTACGTCCTGGCAGGGAAGATCTCCCAGGACATGCCCGTCTACGCCTACACGGCAAAGGACGGCACGCGGACCCAGATCAGCACCGTGAAGGCGACTGGCGAGCTGCTGTCCGTGGAAAGCCTGATCATCGACTACAACGCGGGAAGTCTTGCCCTGACCGAACCCGGGCAAGGGCCGAGCGGAACCATCATGTTCCGCCCCACCTCCTGACAGACGCTCGCCGATGGCTCCGCGCCGCTTGCAGCCGCCGCCCCCATCGCCCTCCGCGGAGGGATCGGACGGTGGGCACCGGGGGGCGACCTGCGGCGGCGCACGCCGTAGAGCAGGACGTGGAGGCTGAACGAGGCCGACCGTCTGAGTGCGGGCCGGGGCCCCGGCAGGCTCAGCAGCGCATCGGCTTTGGGTTTCCCGACCAGTCGCTTGCAGAGCGAGCACCGAGCAGGCGGGTCGTACTCCTTGCCGCGGCGCACGGTCATGCGGCGCCGGGAGCGATTCCCGGACGCGCGGGTCGTACTCGCAGCTGCGGATCGGGCCCCAGCGGAACGTGGAGTAATCCCCGAGCGCATGGGTCGTACGGGACTTGCTTGTGGAAGAGGTCGCTATTTGAGGAGCGATTCCCGGGCGCGCGGGACGTACAACAAGTCGGGGAGGTCCGCGATCTTGCAGATGGAGCGACCCCTGAACACGCAGGATGCACAACGGCCACGATCTCTGCCTGGCCAACAAGTGAGGGCGATCCCCGAGCGCGCGGGTCGTACCGAAGCGCGCAGTCCTCGTACCTGACCCGCACCGAGCGATCCCCGAGCGCGGGTCGTACAACGCAACTCCCTCGATCCAGGTCCTTTTCGTGGAGCGATCCCCGAGCGCGCGGGGCGTAGGTGCCGGTCCAGTTGCCAGCGACGATCCGCAGGGAGCGATCCTCGGGCGCGTAGGTCGTACGAGGCTTGGACCGGCACGGACTACGTGGCCGTGGAGCGATTCCCGAGCGCGCGGGTCGTACATGGCGAGGCGGGACTTCTTCGACTGCCAGTTCGAGCGATCCCCGAGCGTGCGGGTGGTACGGCTTCGGCCGGGGATAGGTGCTTACGAGCATGGAGCGATCCCCGAGCCTGCAGGTCGTACGACTCCACGGCGCGCACGGTGGTCCGTACCCAGGAGTGATCCCCGAGCGCGCGGGTCGTACACCGCCATGTTCCACAGCAACGAGTCAACCCTGGGTCGATCCCCGAGCGCGCGGGTCGTACGCGTCCCGGGCGGCTTCGCTTATCAGATCCGTGGGTCGATCCCCGAGCGAGCGGGGCGTAAGACGCTTGGTACATGCTCACCGACCACCCGGCCGAGCGATCTCCGAGCGCGCGGGTCGTACAAGGAACCTGGCGCGTCATATCACCGCCGAAGGAGCGATCCCCGAGAGCACGGGGCATGCAGGGTAAGCCCCGACAGTGGGGTGTGCAGTGGGGGTGATCCCCGAGCGCGCGGGTCGTACAGAGCGTGTTGAAGTGCGTGGGTGGACTGCGGAGAGCGATCCCCAAGCGCGCGGTTCGTACAAGGCATGTGCCAGCCAGACGGCCGACGTCGTCGAGCGATCCCCGAGCGCGCGGGTCGTACCGCCAGCGCCCGAACATGGGCGTCGACCACGTCGAGCGATCCCCGAGCGCGCGGGTCGTACTACGCCGTCCGCTCGACAGCGGCGAGCCACGGGGGTCGATCCCCGAGCGCGCGGGTCGTACTCGATTCCGACGATGCCGCCGGGCCGGCCGTCAGAGCTATCCCCGAGCGCGCGGGTCGTACTTCCCGGAGCCGGGAATTCCGGTCAGCATGACGGAGCGATCCCCGAGCGCGCGGGTCGTACAACGCACCTCCAGGACGTTCACAAAGTGATGAGGAGCGATCCCCGAGCGCGCGGGTCGTACCCTTCGTGAACTGCAGCTTTCTGTACGCAATGCCGTGGTTTCGATGACTTGGATGCCTTCGGTGGCATCCGTGGGCCGACGCGCCCAGTTGGTCAAGGAGAGACCTTGTCGCGTGTGGGTCGTGCAGGATCGGGCTTCGGTGCGTCCGAAGTGTCCATGGGGGTTTGCGCGGAAAGGGGTGGAGCGGTCTGGTTGTGTGATTGCTGGTTGGTAGGCGCGGGGTGGTGGGATGTAGAGATCGGTTGTACGAGGAAGAGGCCACACCCGTAGGCGCGTTGACGGCCCAGCCCCTGGGTGAGGGTGCGGGCGAACGTGGTCGGGTCGGTCACGGTGAGGCGGCCCTGGACTTCGGATCGGGCGACGATGATGCTCTGGTCTGCCTTGTGCCCTGTGAGTGGGGGCAGGGTGCGTGCCTTGAGGTGCTCGGGCTGGGCGTTGGCGCCGATCAACGGATGGCGGGTGTAGTCGACTGCCGGGTCGGGTTGGAGGCGCTGGGTGAACCATGTCAAGGCTGCCGCCGGGGTGGTGTCGGTGGGCCGGTCGCGGGTGTAGCGGCCTTTGTGGTGCCCGTACCGGGCCGGTGTGACGGTGGTGCGGAAGGCGTACTGCTGTCCTGCCTGGATCGCCAGGTTGACGATGCGGGTCTGCGCGGGATCGGCGAGCATGTGGTGGTCCAGCGCGGTGGTGTCCGGGGGGACGACGGATTGGACGATGAGGGCCAGGGTGCGCTGGGCGAGATCGACGGCGCTGGTGTGCAGGACACCCATCAGGGCTCGGGCGTCCCGCTCGCCGTCGGGTACCCAGTGGCGGAACATGCCCATCACGAGCCGGTGGAGTTCGTGGGCGTCGGCCACGACCCGGGCGGTGCGTGGGTGGTTGAGTTCGAGTTCGATCAGGGTGTGGTGCACGACGACGCGTACGGGGGCGGTCACCGGTTCTCCTGGGGTGGGGTCAGGGAAAGGCGCTGCTCCCAGCGCATCGCCCGGGTACGTGTGTGGTTGGCGAAGCTGACGGGTTGGTCGTTGATGGTCGATGAGCCGGCGGTCCCCGGGTCGACTTCGACCCAGGCCGCGGTGGGGGCCGGCCGGGAGCGGGGGAGCAGCGGAGTGGTGGCGAGGACGTCTTCGAGGGTGCCGGGGCGGATTCCGTGGGCGAGGGGTTGGGTGGGGGCGCAGTGCTTGCGGCCGAGCCACAGGAGCCTGCGTGGGGTGTGGAGGCGGTCGGCGAGTCGGCGTAGGAGTGCCTTGTCGGTGGATTCGACGGCGGCGAGGAAGGCTGCGTCGGCGAGGTACCAGCGGCGGGAGACCTGCGGGTAGCGCTTGCTGTTGGTGGCGATCAGCGTGTGCGTGTCGGGATGGGGTGCGATGTTCTTGGGCGCGCTGTACCAGTCGGTGAGGCCGGGGCCGCGTAGGTGTCCGAAGGCGGGGCCGTGGTCTTCGGCGAGGGCGGCGGCCGCCCGGTCGGCGCGGGCGGGGTCGGTGATGATGTCACGGGGGCGCAGCGGGTAGGTGCCGCCGCCGCTGGTCTGGAAGTCGCTGGTGAGGCGGCCGGGGCGGTCGGCGCGGACGCCGAAGCGCAGGTCGGCGAGGTCGCTCAGGGGCAGGAAGTCGTCGGCGTCCTCGCGGATCTCGTCGCGGTCGTGGCCGTCGGCGGCGGCCAGGAGGCCGATGACGCCGCTCTTGGTGGGTCGGGTGAGGGTGTCGCGGTCGTTGTAGGGGGAGCGGTTGCCCCAGGACTGAAGGAGGGCTTCGAGCCGGATCAGGAGGATGTGGGGTGCCGGGGTCATGCGGGCTGTCCGACGGTGAGGTAGCCGCTCAGCTCGGTGGGGTGGTCGACCTCGGTGGGGTCGAGCCGACTTGTGTCGCGCAGGGTGTCGAGGAGCTCGATGGTGGCGAGGTCGTAGCTCAGGACGGCGCCGGGGTCGATGCGCTGCTTCTTGACGATCATGGAGTGGTGGCGCAGGAGTCGTTCGCCGGCCAGCAGGCTGGGGACGCCTTCTTCGCGGGTGATGGCCTTCTCGAAGACCGCGGCGTAGTTGTACGGGCGTGGTGCGGCGTGGGCGAGGACCAGTTTGGGCAGGGTGCCGGGTGCGGCGGTGGTGTTCTTCTTCGCGCTGGGCACGGCGTTGACGAAGGCGTTGAGGAAGGCGAGTTCGGCGTCGCGCGCAGCCTGTTCCGCGCGTTCGGGGTCCATGCCGCCGTTGAGCAGGTTGCGGCGCAGCTGGATGCGGTCGAGGACGCTGTGGGCGTAGAAGGTGCCGCTGAAGAAGTTCTGCTGTCCGGTCATTCCCGCGCCTCGCTCGTCGAGGGTGTAGGCGGTGGGCAGGTCACCGGCGGGCTCGGCGTCAGCGGCCTGGAGCCGGGTGAACGCGTCGGTGAAGTCGGTGCCCCGCCGTTGTCGTGCGATCTTGAAGTCGTCTGCGGCGCTGAAGAAGTCCCGGACGATCGAGGCGGGTTCCACGGACAGCGCCGAGGTGGTCTGGATCGCTCCGTCGACGTTTCCGGCGCCTGAGATTTCGGCGAGGAACCGGCCGTAGAGGGCGATGTCGATGGCGTCTGCCGGCGCCAGGCCGGTGATCAGCCGGGCCTTGATCCGGGCGGGCAGCGGCGGCACCTTCGTCTCCGCTGGCGTGGCGGCGGATTCGGCGGCGTCGTCCTCGGGCCCGCCGGAGTCGCTGTCCTTCTTGCCGCTCTTCTTGCCCTTGTGCTTCTTCTCCTTCTCGCCGGCGGCCACGGCCTCGGCGACCACGGCCGCCCATGCCTCCAGCTCGGCGCGGTGCCCGTGGATGATCCGGGCCAAGGCCGAGCCGGTCGTCTCGGGGGCGAAGAGCATCACCTTGGTCAGGAACGCGGTGTTCGGGGTGGACCCGAAGTTCAGCCCGATCCCGCGGAGCGCGGCGCGGGTCACTTCCAGCGCCGGCTCCGGTTCCCAGCTGTGCTCCTCGCGCAGTGCCTCGGCGATCCGCAGCGCCCATTCGCGGGTCCGTACCCCCCAGGCGTGCGAGGCGAGTGCCCCGGTGCCGAGGTTGGCCTGGTCCCGGATGTGCATGCGGTCGGCGCGGCGCTGTGTCTGCGGGCTGAGGATGACTCTCTCGGCATCCCCGTACACGGACGTCTTGGGCTCGCCGGCGTCGTCACGTACGAGCAGCACGTGGCTGAAGGTGGTCAGCGAGTGCAGGGACAGGTAGCGCACCGCAGCATCGATGTTCATGGAAACTCCTTCGGCAGGGGGCGAGGGTTCAGGCGGTCGGGGTGGTGGCAGCGGCTTTGCGCCGGGCCCGGGCGCCGGGGGTGTAGAAGCTCTCCCCCCAGCGTTCGCGCACGTCCTTGCCGCAGGTCCAACCCGCCAGGTCGTCGGCGAGGGTGGCCCAGTGAGGCGGGACGGCGTTCGCCGCCCGCAGCCGCTCAACGGCCCGCATGAGGTAGGTCTCCTCGACCTTGCGGCCGGTCATGACGAGCAGCCGGAAGAGCCGCTCCACACCGGGGTCACGGGCACCGCGGTCACGTCCTGCGCCGATCCTCCGGCATGCCGATCCCAGGTCGCCGGAACCGAAGATCCGTACGGGATCCGTGGTGGGGATGCTGCGGTGGTAGCGGGCGAAGAGGCGTGCGGTCAGCAGGTGGGCCCCCCGGTCCGCGTCGGTGGGGGCAAATCTCGTGGCCATGGCCTCGGCCTCGACCGTGAAGGGGTGCTCCGTCACCGTCAGGGCCTTGAGGAGGGTGTGATTGCGGGAGGTGACCAGGTCGGCCAACCAGGCGGCGAGCGCTCGGCTGCCGTCGGTCGGTACGGCGGGTGCGACGGTCGTTGCGGACACGGTGGCCTCCAGGAACTCGGGCGGGAATGCACGGGCGTTGGACAGGGCGCCGTCCAGGAAGGCCAGCGCCCGCAGGCGCGCCTGGAGCCCGGTGCCTGTCTCGGGCAGGCAGCTGAGCGACTCCTGCATGGACGTGCGCGTGGTCTCGACCAGACCGATGGCGAATCGCGCCCGGGCGGCCTTCTCGCAGTCGCCGGATGCGACCTCGTCCAGCAGCCGGCGGAAGAGGTCCTCGAAGCGGGCCCACAGCAGCGGAGCGGCCAGCAGCCGGGCGGCGAGCCGCTTGCGCTCGTCGGGCCGTACCCGCGGGAAGGCGATGTCCCGTGCCACTGCGGCAGCACCAGCTGCTGCTCGCTCGGCCTTCTCGCACCACCGGGCGCCGTCCGTCGCGGCCAGATAGAGCTCCTCGCGCAGACCTCCGACGAACGGGAACGTCTCGCTCACCCATCCGACGAAACTGCTCTTGGAGGTGAGAAGGCCGACGGCGAGGATCTCCACCCGCCGGCCCAGTTCCTCCAGCCGGGAGAACAGGTCGCAGCCCTTGGCGTTCTGCGGATCGGCGCCCGCGTAGAGGGCTGGCGACGTGCGCCACAGGGCCCGGTCGATGTGCGCCTGCTGAGGGCGCCCGGCCACCATCACCGCGTCCTGCAGCAGCTGGGGAGGCAGCGGCGTCATCAGCTCACCGGCACCCACCAGCACGCGGTCGACCACCACTTCGCCGTCGGCCCGCCGCACGGGCGCCAGGGCGACCGAGCGGCCCAGCCAACTGTGAAGGTCCGCAGGCCCGGCAACAGGACGCCCACGGCCTGCGGACGGACCGGTGAACACCCGCCGGTCCGGGCGAGGATCGGCCCACGAGAAGTTGAACCGACCGGCCGCCGACCGGGCCACCGGGGCGATGTTCAGCCGCAGCGTGTCCGCGAGGCTGGACCCGATCACCAGATTCCGGGCCCGCAGCGTGTTGCGGCTCGCGGCGCCGTAGGTGAACGCGCGTCCCATCCAGTTGTTCTGTGCCATCATCCGGCCACCGGTGTCGTAGCCGTGCAGCACCAGCATCGCCACCAGCGCCTCGTGGGGCGCCGGGCGCCGCTCATGGTGCAGATGGACATGCTCGACGAGCTGCGCGCCGTCACGGGCACGCTCGATGTCGAGCTGCGCCGGCCCATAGCCGTGCCTGCCCAGGAACGGGAGGAGGGCGGGGTTCTGGCCGAACGGCCGCTCAGGGTGGAACAGGTCCAGACGGCCGTCGTACTCGCTGCCGGAGAGCACCTTGGCGACCTCGTCCAGCGGGTGGCGATCCTCCACCCACTCACGCCACTGCTCCTGGGTGCGGGGGTGCACGCCGGTCTCGTACATGAGCCCGAGCAGCAGGTCGTGAAGGGCGATCAGGGCGCCGGGGCTCTGGTGGGCCAGGCCGGGAATGTCCTCGGCCCGCTCGAATGTCTCCAGCAGGTTGAGGAGCTGGAAGCGTTTTCCCAGGTCAGAGCCAATTGTCAGTGCTGGCATACACACTGAAACCCGCAAATCGCATGCAATCGCTCCAGAGAGGTTGATCGTGGCCGAATTTGGACTCATGGCAAACGCCGCTCCTTCCCCGCGAGGTGAGCCACAGCTTGGAGCCCTCACCGGAAGCGAACTCGCGAACGACGCGCACATGTCCCCCGTTCAGCCGCTGTTGCTGCTGGCGGCGCTCTGGCTCTGGGGGAAGACGGACCGCTACCGACTCAGCCGAAACAGGGGCGGCCCGGCCTGGAACAGCCTGCTGGCACACTGCCTGGACACGGCAGCCGTCTGCGGCGCACTCATCGACGAGCACCTCGCCGCCCCCACCAAGGCGCACCTCGCGGACGCGTTCGGGGCCGGCTGCCCGTCCACCGCCCGCCGGGTGCTGATGCTGCTGGCCGCCCTTCACGACATGCCGGGCAAAGCCGTCCTCCACTTCCAGCAGCTCTTCGCCCAGGTCCGCACCCGCGACACCGAACTCGCCGAAGCCGGAAGACTCTGGGCCCTCCACGCAGCACGAGCCGGCATCCCACTGAACGGACAGCACCACGCGGGTCCCCCGCACGCACACGTCACCGCGCGCTACCTGCCCGCACTGCTGGGCTGCCTCTGCCCCCGCTGCACAGGCCGGAACACCCGCGGACCCAGCCCCCGCAACCTCCCCCTGCACGACCTCGCCGCCATCCTCGGAGGACACCACGGGGACTTCCCCGACGCCTCGACGATCAGAGCCGCCACGCTCACTCTCGACCTCTTCTGGCGCGCCATGCACCGCACCCTCACGGACGAACTGGCCCGCCTCCTAGGCGTCGACCTCGCCCGACTGCCCGCACTGATCCGTCTCCACAACCCATCCACCCCGGTGCTCCTCGGCGGCCTCGTGGTCCACAGCGACTGGATCGCCTCCAACGAGCACCTGTTCACCTACCGCACCCCCGACACCGCCGGCACCGACACCACCGCCTGGTGGCAGGCCAGCCAACGACAGGCCACAGCCGCCATCAGCACA
Source organism: Streptomyces virginiae (assembly GCF_041432505.1). Lineage (GTDB taxonomy): Bacteria > Actinomycetota > Actinomycetes > Streptomycetales > Streptomycetaceae > Streptomyces > Streptomyces virginiae_A. The sequence goes on along the minus strand of NZ_CP107873.1, from coordinate 69,437 downwards.
CTGCGACTCCATCGCTGGACGCCCCGCCCCATGACCTGGGCCCAACAAATGCCCACCACACCCCACCCGCGCCCCGCCCAGCAGACGGTCATCGACCATCCCCCCACCGGCCCCAGCCTCGTCATCATCGAAGACACCACCGGCGGCGGGAAAAGCGAGACAGCCAGCTACCTCACCCACCAGCTCGCCCTCACCTGCGGCTACCACGGCTCCTACACCGCCCTACCGCTGCGCGCAGCAGGCGACCAACTCGCCGAACGCACCGCCGCCTACCTCACCACCGTCCTGGGCGAACAGGAACGAGCACACCTGGCCATCGTCCACGGCAACGCCTTCGCCCACGGCACCACCGACCACCTCATCCTCACCGACAGCACGATCACCATGGCGCCCAACATCACCTGCGAGGACCACGACCTCCACCGCAACGCGCCGGCCGTCGTCCTCGACCACTGGTACATCGCCCGCACCCGAGGGCTCCTCTCCTGCTTCGGCGTCGGCACCATCGACCAACTCGTCCTCGCCGCCCAGCGAGGAAAGCACTGGTTCCTGCGCCTCTACGGCCTCGCCAACAAGACCGTCGTCATCGACGAAGCCCACGCCTACGCCCTCTACCAACAACGGCTCCTGGCCGCAGCCATCGCCTGGCTCGCCACCGCCGGATCCAGCGTCGTCGTCCTCTCCGCCACACTGCCCGCCGGCATCCGCCGTGACCTCGTCAACTCCTGGTGCCGCGGCCACCGGACCACACCCACCGACCGCCGCCCCATCGGCCCGATCACCATCACCGACACCACAGGACAGGTCCGCACCCACACCCCACCCCGCTCACGCCGCAGCCCCTACCGCACCCGCATCCGCCTCGTCACCGACCCCGGACCGACCCAACTCGCACACCACCTGCTCACCCGGCACCCCACCGGAATCACCACCGTCATCCGCAACACCGTCACCCGAGCCGAGGACCTCCACCGAGCCCTCCGCCTAGCCGCCGCCGCACACGGCTGGGAACCCCACGAGATCAAACTCCTGCACTCCCGCTACCAAGAACGCGACCGTGCCCGCCACCAGCACGACGTCGAAAACCTCCTCGGCCCCCACCCCGACCCCACGCTCCGAGCACACCACCCCAACCCCCACCGGCCCGGCCGACTCCTCCTCGTCGGAACGCAGGTCCTGGAGCAGAGCCTCGACTACGACACCGACCACCTCTACACCGACCTCGCCCCCCTCGACCTCCTCCTGCAACGCCGCGGACGACAGTGGCGCCACCCCATCAACCGACGCAACAAGCGACACCTCGCCCCCCTCACCCACGTCCTGTGGACCCCGCGCCCCGACGGCCTCCCCCACCTCCCCCCACCCACCCCCCACACCGTCTACCACCCCTACATCCTCGCCGCGACCTGGCACGCCCTGACCGACCGCGCACCCACCCACGCCCCCCGAACCCTCAACCACCCCGACGAAACCCAGCCCCTCCTCGACGCCGTCTACAGCGACGCACCCCCCGCCGGAAACACGCCGATCCACCAGCTGCTCGCCGAACTCCACCCCCACTGGATCCGTCAACTCCAAGAAGAAGACGCACAGGCAGCACACCGCGTCCTGTGGCCGTACGACGAGGAAGACAACGCCACCGGCGTGTCCGCACTCGCCTCCGGCCCAGCCGACGAGACCTTCGCCCGCTCGCGCCTCGGCACCCCCTCCACCCCGATCGTCGCCCTGTACCAGCACCCCGACAGCGGCCGCCTCACATGGACCCCCACCAGCACCGACAGCGCGGACCTCACCTCCCACCACCCCATCACCCACGCCGCCCCCTACCGAGCTCAACGCCTGGAAATCCACCACAACACCATCCCCGCCCCCACCCACTGGTTCACCGGAAACGCCCGCTTGCCCGCCCCCGACACCTGGACGCTTCCCGACGCCGGTGCCCTCGCCGACCGGCCGGTTCTGCTCATGAACCCCGACGGCAAGCCGATCGACCCACGCCTAGAACGCCTGAACTACGACCCCGAAACCGGCCTGTCCCTCCGCCCCGAGCAGCCCTGAAACGTACCCTCGCAGTTCCCGGAGACGGGAATCACCGCGAGCGCCGCTTCCCATGGCCTCACCAGTCCCTCACGCCAGGGAACTACCGGGACGACCTGGCTTCCAGGTCGCCAAGGGAACACCCCGTGCTCGGGGATCGATCCATCTCCGGCAACGGATACCGCGAACTGAACGAGTACCTCCCGCGCGCTCGGGGATCACCCCCACTGCACACCCCACTGTCGGGGCTTACCAGTGCGGCCCCGTGCTCCCGGGGATCGCTCCTTCGGCGGTGATATGACGCGCCAGGTTTCTTGTATGACCCGCGCTCTCGGGGATCGCTCCGCAGGTTGGGGCCGGGTGGAGGAGTTCCAGGGGTACGACCCGCGCGTTCGGGGATCGCTCGAATCGCGCCCGTGACCGGGCAACCCGCGCCCAGTACGACCTGCGCGCTCGGGGATCGCTCCTACATCGTGGTGCGGTTCGCAGTGGACCTGAAGTACGACCCGCGCGCTCGGGGATCGCTCCATGCTCGTGGGCACCTACCCCCGGCCGAAGTCGTACCACCCGTGCGCTCGGGGATCGCTCCTATTTGGAGACTTGAGCCCAGCCCGATAAGGCGTACTACCTCGCGCGCGGGGATCGCTCCATCAGCCCACGAAGCATGGGCAGGACAACCGAGTACGACCCGTGCGTGCAAGGATCGCTCCCCGCTCGGCAAGGCTGGTGCCGTGGCCGGTGCCGGTGCGCGCCTCGATGTTCCGGCGGGTCGCCACAGCGACTTGCTGGTAGGACCCGCGCGCCCGGGGATCACCCCGTTGTCGAGACCACCGCCATGCCCGACTGTGTCACTCGGGGATCGGCCTGGCGTCGCCTACCGAGGCTGGAGCTGCTCCAGAGAAGGGCAGGCCATGCGAATAAGGGTGGCGGAGCCTGGGTACAACCTGCGAGTTCGGGGGCGCCCATCGATCGCCTCGGGCCTCGTGCTCCGGATGGAGTCGGTGAGCAATATTGTGGTTCGTCGCTTCGGCGGCCGCTTCGGAGCGTGCGCGCGTCGCTCAGGGTCTGTGTCGTCGAGGCCGGGGCCGCAGGTCATCGGGCGTTGAATCTGGTCGACCGGGTGCCGCCGCCGAGGCAAAGGCCCGGATTCCCCCCGCTGCGGGCTGGGGGAATCCGGGCCTTGGTCGCTCTGTGGCCTTGTCAGGATGCGGGGGTGTTGGTCACGTGCGGTAGGAAAGCGGTGAAGGCAGCCCGGGTGAAGGCGATGGCCGGCCCCGTGGGCGTCTTCGAGTCGCGGACGGCGATGAAGCCGCGGGTGCGCCGGACGTCGGCGATCTCGACGCACTGCTCCCCGGCGTCGCTGAACGACGACTTGCGCCATTCCGCTTCGGGGAGATCGGTGGCGTACAGCCTGGTCGTGTCGGTCATGACTTCTCCATGGTGGATTTGATCTTCTCCCGTGAGTCGTCGACGGGGAGTGCTGCGGCCACGATCCGCTCGAAGGCGGCCTCGTAGACCTTCACGTCGTCGGTGCCCTCGGCGAAGGACCCACCGCGCAAGGTCTCCAGACTGATCACGGTGGGCCAGGGGTGGGGGAACCTGACGATGTGGAACGGGCCCGCCATCCCGGGGTGAGGGGTGGCGAGTATCGGCATCACCTGGAGGGTGATGTTGGGCAGATCGGCCATGTCGAGCAGGTGCCGCAGCTGCTCGCGAATCAGCGAGGAGTGGGTCGCCGACCGGTAGTGCAGGGTCGACTCGTGGATGACGGCCCACAGCTTGAGAGGTCCGCCCGGCCGGCTGGTGTCGGTGAGGATGGCCTGCCGCTTCTTGCGCATCTCCACGAGCACGGACACCTCGTCCGCGGTCCGGGTGATGGCTGTGGCGGTGATGATCTCGCGAGCGTACTGAGGGATCTGCAGCAGGCCCGGGAGCACCTCGGGCCGGTAGATCCGGGTGTCCTCCGCGTCCTCCTCCAGGCCGATGTAGTCCTTGTAGTTGGTCTCGGGCAGGTCGCCGTAGTTGCTCCACCAGCCGACCTTGTTGGCGTCCCGGGCCAGCTCCTCCATCGCGGTGACCACGGTCTCGTCGGTGACCCCGTACGCCTTCAGGAGCGGCTTGACGTCCTTGATCGGCAGATGAGCCTTGGCGTTCTCGATCCGGTTGATCTTGCTGGCGTCCCATCCGATTGCCTGGGCGGCGCTGTCGGAGGTGTTGAAGCCGGCGTTCTTCCTGAAGGTTCGCAGCGCGCTGCCGAGTCGGCGTCTGCGCACGGTCTGCACGAGCGGCGGTGTGGGCACGGGAAGTTCAACCTCTCTGCGGGCTGACCGGTCGATGCGGGGGTGGATCTTCCCCTTCCGGGGTGTGGCTTCCTCTTGCCGGGTCAGTCTGCCCGTCCCGGGGATCGGAAGTCGATCGAACATCCCTGCAATCGTTGGGAGTTTGGTTGCAATGGTTGCAGGCATCACGTCATCGGGTGCATTCTTCCAATGCGACGCCGTGACCAAGTGTCAGCAGATGATCACGTTGAGGTGGTAGGTCGCGGCCCCAGAACGGCCGGGTTCGAGCATGGCCCGGCCCGCCGGCCTCGTGTCCCCGCCCCCCGTCGGGGACACGAGGCCGCGCACCCCACCCCCGCTCCCAACTCGCCGAGGCCACCCATGAGCCAGAGCACCACTCGCACACCCCGCACCCACCGACCGGCCCTTACCGCCCGCGCCATACAGGGCTCCTACGCCGGCAGGGACGCCCGGTGACCGGCGCCCTGGCGGAAGACGTGAAAGCAGCCCCCACCGGCCCCCGGCGCTACAGCGACGGCTACTCGCCCCGCGACACCGCCCCGGCCCGCGCCCGACGAGACGTCACCCTCTGCCTGCGCACCTGGGGCCTCGATGCCTTGGTCGACGATGCGCGGCTGATCGTTTCCGAGCTCGTCGCGAACGCGGTCCAGCACACGCACACCCGCCGGATCGGTGTGTCCGTCACCCGCCATTCCGACCACGTGCGGATCGTGGTCACCGACACCAGCCGCACCCTCCCCGCCCCCGCGACCCACACCCCCGACGACGAGGCCGAGTCCGGCCGCGGGCTCCAGCTCGTCGACCAGTTCGCCACCCGGTGGGGCAGCAAGCGGTTCCGGACCGGCAAGCAGGTCTGGGCCGAACTCACCACCGGCAAGACGGCGTCGTGAGCACCGGCGACTGGGGCGAGTTACACGGCCCCACCAACCTGAGTCCACCCCGGAAGCGCCGGCACGCCCGACCGGACGGGAACGTGGTTGCGGGACTGCTGCTGACGACAGGCAACGTGCTCGGCCTGGCCGTCCTAGCTCTCTCCTGGACCCACCAGGCCGACGGCGCCACCCTCAGCCCCTCGATCACCGTTCCGGACCAGACATCCGCCGAAGCACAGCCGCCCCGAGGGCCGGCCATCGACACGGCGCACACCGTCACCCCACGACCGGCGACCCGCACCACAGACATGCGCGCCTGCCGCTGCGGATCCCGCACCCGCCCCACCCTGTGAACTCCGGTGGCAGCGCGACGCCCCACGGGGCCCGCGCTATCACCGGCCACCATCCCGGCCGGCACCCCGAAGGACAGTACCGCCGGACCGGGGCACCGTCCCCGGCTGAACAACCCTGGACAGGTCGAGCAGCCGGGGACGGGCACCACCGCGCATAGGTCGGCCATCATCGCGACGGCCTCTTGCCCGCAGGCGAACCAGCCTGCACCGTACGGAAGTTCACCGCGTCCGTCCCCTGACCGGATGGAGGGCCCCGTGCCTGCCACCACACCGCGTGAATCCCACACCACCACCGACTTAGACGGCATGGCCGCCCTCGCCGCCCGGCACGGCGTGCCCGTCGAGGACGCGCTCCTGATGGCGATCAACCTGCACGGCATCAGATCGCCCCAGAACCGCCACCGCGCCCGGGTCCTGATCCGCCTCGCGTCGGCGCCTACGGTGCCGTGGCAGGTGATCGTCCCGCTCAACGCCAGCACCTCCCCGTTCGTCCTCGACGAGGACACCCTCCTCCTGGCCGGAAACCCCGTCGCCACCGTGACGCGGATCGACGCCGACGAGGCCGTGGGCGGCTACTTTCGCAACGACGGCCGGGCCGCGACCCTCAACCCCAACGCCCGCAGTCGCTGCGTCGGCTGTGCGTTCTGCCCGAACACCCTGGAAGCCGCCGCCGACCCCCGCCTGTCCGAGCAACGTGCGGTCCGCGAGCTCCTCGATGCGATGGCCCACCAGCACCCGGCCGGCACCCTGGCCGGCCTGGAAGAGGTCACGGTCTCCACCGGCTGCTTTGAACGCGAGCAAGCCGCCGTCGACCACCTCGGCGACCTCCGCGCGGTGCTGACCGAGACCGGCATCACCGCCAGGATCGGATTCCTCACCTCGGTGCTGCGCACCCAGACGGCCTTCGACACCCTGGCCCGCACGGCCGGCCCGTTCGTCCTGCGGATGACCGCCGAGTGCTTCACCCGCCGCGACCTGCTGCTGAAGGCCTCCAAGGCGGAGCTCACCAGGAGGCAGATGCCGCGCGTCCTGCGCCGGGCCGTACGCGCCGGACATGACACCTCGTTCACCTACATCGTCGGCCTCGACGACCTGGCCGCCATGGAGGACGGAGTCCGCGACCTCGCCCCGCACGTGACCGAGTTCCCGAATCTGCAGGTCTACCAGGCCCACAACCGGATCATGGCCGGCCTCCGCGCTCCCGGAGCCACCGATCTCGCCTTCTACCTGAAGGCACGCGCTGTGCTGGAGGACGTCCTCGGCCCGACCGGGCTGCGGCCCAAGGCATGGGAGTGCTACCGGCCCCTGTGGCACTTCACCTTCGGCCCCGAACGCCTGGTTCCGGCATGACCGGCCACGCTGCGGATCTCCTGTGGCGGGCCCAGGCCTACGTGGCCGCGGCGCAGATCCATCTCCAGGACAACGTGCTGCTGCGCCGCCCGTTCGGCCCGGGGGACGTGAAGGCGCGCCCGGCTGGCCACTGGGGCACCGTGCCGGGGACGGCATGGGCCCTGGCCCACGTCGCCCTGCTGTCCGGCACCGGCGACGCCGAGCTGGTCCCGCTGCTGGGGGCTGGCCACGCCGGAGTGGCGCAGATCGCCGTGGGGTGGCTCACTGGTCACCTCGTCGCCGCCCGTCCGCAGTTCACCCGCGACGAGCAGGGGCTGGTGAACCTGTGCCGGTCCTTCCCCGAGGTGGCCGGCCTTGGCTCCGAGGTCACCCCGGCCCTGCCCGCCGGTGACTTCCTCGGAGGCCGGCTCGGCGGCTGCCTCCCCTTCGCCCAGGGCGCCGCCCTGGCGTCCAGCCCCGGCCGGGTGATCGTGCCGGTCCTCGGCGACGGCGAGTGCGAGACCCCGACCACGGCCGCGGCTTGGCTCGCCGCCCACGCCCTGCCCGGCACCCCGGTACTGCCGATCGTCCACCTCAACGGCTTCCGCATGGGCGCCCCAAGCCTCCTCGCCGACCTGACCGAGCAAGCCCTCACCGCGTACGCGTCCGGGCTCGGCTTGAGCGCCCGCACCGTCACGGTTCCGGACGACGGGCACGAGGCCTTCCACGCCGAGCTCGCCCAAGGCGTCGCCGACACCCTGGCCGGGCGGCGCACGGTGCTGTTCATGCGGTGCGTCAAGGGCTGGAGCGGCCCCGCCGCCGTGAACGGGCAGCAGGTTCTCGGAACCGCCCGCGCGCACAAGACCCCTCTCACCCGGGCCGCCTCCGACTCCGCCCAGACGTACGCGCTGGAAGGGTGGTTGTCCTCCTACCGGCCTGAGGAGCTGTTCACCGACGGCGGCCACCCCGGCCCCGGCCTTGCCGCAGCCCTGGCCGCAACAGCATGGCCACGCCTGACGGGGCCGCGACGGGCCCCGCTGCCGCGCGCCACCGTTCAGCAGCAGCCCGTCTCGTTCGCGGACGCCGTTGCCACCGTGGTCCGCGCACATGCCCGCGCCGGGGACTTCCGGGTCTTCAGCCCGGACGAGCTCGCCTCCAACCGCCTCTCCGAACTGGCCGGACATGCGTGGACCACCGAGGTCCTCGCCGAGGAGGTCCTGGGCGAGCAGCTCGCCGGCTTCAACGCGGCCGGCGGCCGAGGGGTCCTCATCTCCTACGAGGCGTTCGCCCCGCTCCTGGCGACCGGGATCGTCTCCCTGCTCAAGCAGCAGCGCATGCCCGGCGCCGCCCCGCGGCCGAGCTTCAACCTGCTCCTGACCTCCTACGGCTGGCACAACACCTACACCCACGGCGACCCCTCGCTGACGACAACGCTCCTCGCGTTGGAGGACCCGGCCATACGAGTGCTGACGCCGGCCGACCCGGCCCGGCTGGCAGCCGTCCTGGACGACGCCTTCACCAGCACGGGCCAGCTCAACGTGATCGTCGCGGGCAAGCACCCCCTGCCGCCCGTCCCCACCGACACGCTCCGCCAGGAGCTGGACCGCGGGATCGCCGTCTGGCCACACCTCTCCGACATACAGGCGCCGGCCTTGACCGTGCTGGTGTGCGGGGACCTGCCCGCCGCTGTCACCGCCGAGGCACTGCCCCGGATCCGGGCAGAGCTCGGCGTCGCGGTGCGGGTGGTGTCCGTCCTCGACCTGACCGTGCTCGGCGACCCCGCCGTGTGGCCTGCTGGCCTCCGCGCCGCCGAGCTGGACGCCCTGCTCGGCGAGCACGCGGCACTGTTGGTCGTCACCCTCGGCCACCCGGCCGCGATCTGGTCCCTGCTGAAGGCACGGCACGCCCGGCCGGTCGAGGTGATCGGCTGGCGCGAGACCGAAGGGCCGCGCACCCAGCAGGACCTCGCGGCCGCAGCCGGTCTGACCGCCGAGGGCCTGATCGCGGCCGCCGGACGCCTGCTGAAGGCGAGGACGCGATGCGACACCTGGTGATCGACTCCTTCGACTTCACCGATCTCGCCGACCACGCCGGCCCGGGCGACGACACCGTCTTCGTCGCGGTCCGCTCCGGCCGGGCCGCCGGCTGGTACGGGCCCCTCACCGAACCCGTCGCCCGCACCGTCCGCGCCCTGGCGGCTGTCCTCGTCGGCGCCGACGCGACCGACCACGAAGGCCTCCAGGACCGCCTGGCCCAGGCGGCGCCCCGCTCTCGGGCCGGGTCGTGGGCGGTTGGGGCGCTGGACTGCGCGGCCTGGGACCTGCACGCCCGGGCCGAAGGCTGCCCGGCCGCCAGGCTGCTGACCGGCGAGTCGCTGCGGTGCCGGATCACGGCGTACTCATCCTGGCTGACCCGCGACCTTGCCCACCCCGCCACTGCGGACCTGATTCCCGAGGTCAGTGCGCAGGGCTGGGCCTTCACGAAGTGGGGCTTGCGCAACCGCCCGGGCGCCAAGGGGGGAGCGCTTGTCGACCTCCTGCACGCCGCCGCGACCGCCGAGCCGGTCGCGGTCGACGCCGTCGGCACCTGGCCGCAGGCCCTCGCGGCCGAGTTCGCCGCTGCCGCCGACCCGGCAGCGCTGGTGTGGCTGGAGGACCCGGCCCCCACCCATGCCCCTCGCGCCTACGAGCAGCTGCGCACCCTGCCGCTCGCGGTGGGGGAGCGCCTCATCCTGGCCGACGACGCACCCGCCGTCCTCGCCGGGATTCGGCCGGCCGCGCTCACCCTCGACGTCGTCGGCTGCGGCGGACTCACCGCCGCCCGCCGGATCCTCGCCCGCACCACCACCCCCGTCTTCCCACACGGCCGCTCCCTGATGCCCGGCCTTCACCTGGCCGCCGCCCGCCCTGACCGGGTCCTGGCCGTCGAGTACCGGCAGCAGTGGGAACCCGGCCGCCAACATCTCTACGCCCACCCTGTCGAACCCGACCGCGGACACCTCACCCTGCCCCCCGGCCCCGGCCTGGGCGCCGCCCCGAGGAGCGCACCATGCTGAACACGCCCCGCGCCCTGCCCGTACGCGGCCGCACCGTCCCCGCCGCCACCGGCGCCCTGCTCCTCCTGGAGGACCGCCTGGAAGGGCGCGACACCTTCCTGACCGGCACCCTCACCCTGGACGGCCACGACATCCCGGTGCGGATCACCACCCTCGACGACAGCACCACCCTCCAGCCCACCCAGCCGCTCCCCGACGACCTGCCCGAGCAGTGGTCGGCCATGCTGCACCTGCGCCACGGCCAGCGGCCCCGCGAGATCCCCGACGACCTGCGAGCCGCAGCCGCCACGGCTGGCCGCGACCTCGACTCCCTGGACGACGCCGAGCTGCGCTACGCCCTGACCTTCCTGGGCGAGGCCACCACGCCCGCCATCCGCACCGACCGCCTGAGCGCGATCGTCACCGGCCTGCCCACCCTCGAAGGAGACCCCGAGTGACCCAGCCCGTGCAGCTCATCAGCGTGGACGTCGGCGGCACCATCGGCGAAGCCGACGGCCCCGGCCTCACCATGCAGCTCACCGCCGCCTCCCCCCTCCCCGCCGAGCAGGCCCGAGCCGTCATGCGCGGCCGCCTGCACACCCAGCCCGCCATCACCGACGCCCTCGCCGCCGAACTCGCCGACGCCCTCGGCATCAAGCCGGCCGACTTCCCCCGCGACATGCCCGCCGCCCCGCTCACCCTCTACCCGTACGCCCTCGACGCCCTGCGCGAGCTGGCCGACGTCGCGCCGGTGGTCACCCTTTCCAACGTGACCTGCGTGGACGCCGACACCGAAGGCCTGCGTCAACGCCTCGCGCCCTGGGTCACCGACCTGTTCCCGTCCTGCACCCTCGGCTACGCCAAGCCGGACCCGCGCGCCTTCCTGACCGTCGCCGAACGGCACGGCGTGGCACCGGCCAGCATGATTCACATCGGCGACGACTGGACCTGTGACGTCCTGGGCGCCCTGGACGCTGGCGCCGTCCCGGTGTGGATCTCCAAAGACCGGCCCATTCCCGACACACCGCCCAGCTTGGGGCGGCAGCATGTCCACGTGGCGGCCACCCTCGCCGACGCGGCCGCCCTCATCCGCACCCTCAACACCCCCGAAGGGACCACGTCATGAGCCTGTTCACCGGGACCTCCAGCTACTACCGCCAGTACCGCCCCGGCATCCCCGACGACCTCGCGAACCGCCTCGCCGCCTACGCGCCCGACCGCCGGCCGCGGTGCCTGCTGGACGTCGGCACCGGCACCGGCCTGGTCGCTGAAGCCCTGATGCCGTACTTCACCGACATCATCGCCTGCGACAACGACCCCGGCATGATCGCCACCGCCGAGGAATCGCTCCGCCCCACGGTCCCGCAGGGCACCACCCTGTCGCTGGTCACCTCCACCGCCGAAGACTTCCGCCCGCCCGCCGGGTGGAAGGCCGACCTGGTCACCATCTGCCGCGCCTTCCACTGGCTCGACCAGGCCGGCGTGCTCGCCCTGCTGGACTCCCAGGTCGCCGAGGACGGGGCCGTGGCGGTGTTCGCCGACCGCAGCTTCTGGGCCGCCGAGAGCGACTGGAAGGCCGCGGTCAAGCAGGTCATCAAGGACTTCCTCGGCGAGGAACGCCGCGCGGGCGGCGGCACCTTCCAGCACCACAACCGCCCCTACAGCGAGATCATGGAAGAGTCCCCGTTCAACCAGGTCGAGGAGTTCACCGTCCCGGTCACCCGGACCTGGAACACCGCGGGCATCCTCGGCTACCTGTACTCCACCAGCTTCGCCGCCCCTGCCCTGTTCGGCGACCGGCTGGAGGAGTTCGAGACCGCCGTGCAGAAGACCCTGCGCGGGTTCTCCGAGACCGACACCTTCCACGAGAGCAACGAGTTCCTCGTCCGCGTCGGACGGCGCAGCGCATGACCGGCCCCGGCGGCGGTCACCGCCAGCTCGACCGGCTGACCGCCGCCGACCTCCCCACCCGCGTGCAGGCCGGCTCGGTGCTATGCCTGCCCGTGGGCTCCACCGAACAGCACGGCCCGCACTTACCGCTCGCCACCGACACCCTGATCTCCGAGGAGTTCACCCGGCAGCTGGTCGCCGCGCACGGCGAGGCCTTCGACCTGTGGCAGCTCCCGGCCGTCCCATACGGCATAGCCCCCGAGCACGCCTGGGCTCCCGGCACCCTGTCGTTGACCGTCACCGAGTTCACCTCCTTCCTGCACACCCTCACCGCCCAGTACGTGCGGGCAGCGGGCGCCCGCCACCTGGTCCTGGTCAACGGGCACGGCGGAAACCGCGGCGTCCTGTCCGCCCTCGTCTACGAACTGGGCCACGCCCACGACATCAGCGTGTGCGTCCTGCACCCCCTGGCCCTGGCCCACCTCCCCGCCGGTGACCGGCCCGAGATCCACGCCGGCCTCCACGAGACCGCGCTCATGCTTCACCTCGCACCCGACGCGGTCCACCTCGACCAGCTCGCCAACCACCCGCCGCAGGACGCCGACGAGATCCGCCGACAGGTCACCGACCGGGGCGTGACCTGGCCCTGGATCTCCGGGGACCCGCGCATCGCCGCCGCCGGGGTCATCGGCAACGACCCGCGCACCGCCACCCCCGCACTCGGCGCCCGCCTCCTGGACGAGGCCGTGGCCGCCGCTGTCTCCGCTCTGGAAGCCCTCACCGGAAGGAAGAGCCCATGCTCGTGACCGAAGATGAGCGCGCCCGGTTCCGGCGCGACGGCATGTTCGTCCGCCCTGGCCTCGCCGCCGACACCCACACCGGCCCGGCCCGCGACCTCATCACCACCTGGTACGCCAAGGACTACGACCCCGACCGCCTGACCGAGTACACCCAGCGCACCTTCGCCCCCGAACACGGCCGGCACCCGGCCCTCCTCGACCTCTACACGGCCACCGGCGCCGCCGACATCGCCCGGAGCCTCCTGACCGACCCGGCCCCGGTCACCACCACCCAGGTCCAGATCCGCATCCCCGCCCACCAGCCGGCCGTCACCCAGCCGGAGAAGCCGATGCACGTGGACGGTGTCGGCTGCCCCCACCTCGACCCCGCCGAACTGCGCACCTTCTCCCTCCTCGTCGGCGTCGTCCTCTCCCCGATCACCCGCCCCGATGCCGGCGCCCTCCACTACGTCCCGGGCGGGCACCTGACGATGTCCCGCTGGTTCGCCACCGAATGGGCCCGCGGCATCACAGACCAAGTCCCCCCGGACATCGACACCACCGCTGGCGTCCCGCTCCTCGCCGACATCGGCGACGTCCTCTTCATGCACCACCTCGTCCCACACGCCGTCGGTACCAACCACACCACCACGCCCCGGCTGATGGCCTACTTCCGCGTCTCCCACACCCAGCACGCCACCCGCCGCCTCGACGCGCTACGAGACCCCTGGCTCGACTACCCGACCCTCAACGCCTGACCAGAAAGGACACCACCATGCAGGTCATCCCGACCACCGACATCGACACCGCCGCAGCCGCCATCGAAGCCGGACGCCTCGTCATCGTCCCCACCGCCCGCTGGTACATGATCTGCGCCGACGCCGCCAACCCCGACGCCTACAAGGCCATACTCGAAGGCAAGCAGCGCCCCAAGAACAAGCCCCTCGCCCTCGTCATCCCCGACCAAGACCGGGCCCGCGACCTGCTGCACTTCACCCCCGACGCAGAGCGCCTGGCCGCCGCATTCTGGCCCGGAGACCTCGCCCTGTTCCTGTCCTGGCGCGACCCGGCCGACGCCGCCCGCTACACCGTCGTCGGCTCACCCGCCCTGACCACCCACGCCCCCGGCCCCCTGGGCGCCCTCGCCCGAGCCGTCCCCGGACTGCTCGCCGCCACCACCGTCAACGTCTCCGGCGACGCCGGGCCCGACGACCGCGGCCCGGCCATCACCCTCGCCGAGGTCGAAGAGTTTCTCACCTGCGCCGACCTCGACGCCGTCGTCATGGACGGCGGCGTCTGCCCGGCAGCCAACCACCTCACCATCGTCGACTGCGCCGACGACCAGACCCACCTCGTCCGCGCCGGACTCGTCCACCAGCGAGCCGTCGCCTCCGCCCTCGGCCGGGCCCTACCAACTTCGTGACCGAACCACCCGACGGGCGCCTCCCGAGCAGGGAGGCGCCCGTCACCGACAGGACCTGAGCGCCGACAACTCCTCGGCCACCAGCCGATAGGAATCCCGCACGCCGGCCCCGTTGCCGAGCCGGTGCCGCTCCAGACGCAGCGCACCGAGATGACGCACCTCGTACACGTGCCGCCGCCACGCGCCGGCCTCGGTCTCGGCCGGGCGGCCGTAGGAGTCGAAGAACGCCGTGCGGGCGTCCTGCTTGGCCCGGGCCATCCGCATCGTCCAGTCCGCCTCCGGATCCCCCCACCAGGTGCGGTCCATGTCCAGGACGCCGCAGATCGTGGGGACCGGGGCGGCCGCGAGCATGGTGTTCACCGTCCACAGGTCCCCTGTCAGCAGCCGCGGCACCGCAACCTCGTCGAGGACCTGCGCGCCGGCCTGGGCGGCGTCGGCGGCCTTGCGGAGGTCGGCCGCGTCCAGGCCGCAGCTCTCCACGTCCTCGGCGATCAGGCGCAGGGACGTGACGACGGCCTCGCTCCAACGAGCGTGTCCGGGACCGGTGACCGGACCGAACCAGGGCCCGGAGACCGCGTGGACGACCGCCGTGATCTCCCCCATCTGCCGGAAGAACGCCCCGTGCGTCTCCTTCGGGTAGGACCCGAGGAGTTCCGGCGCCGGGGTGCCGGGCAGGAAGGACTGGATCATCCAGTCCCGGCCGATGACGGCCTGGGTGAAGTCGGCCGCCAGGACCCTCGGCATCAGGTCGGCGATCGGGGCGAGCCACGGCACCGACGCGTACTCCGCGCGCATCAGCTCCCGCTCGGAGCGGAACTGGCGGCCCGCTTCGGGGGCCACCCGCAGGACGACCGGCTCCCCGCGTTCGGCGAGGGCGATGCGGTAGGTGGTGTTATACATGCCGCCGCCCAGCTCCCTCGCGGAACGTACTTCGGCGCCCGGGCCGAACGCGCGTCGGATGACCGCCAGGATCTGGCGGTCGGTCAGACCCTGCTGAAAGGCGTTGGCGGACCGCTCGATGACGTGGAACTCCACGGGACTTCCTTCCGGCCGGTGAGGACTCGTCTCAATGAACTCCAGTTACAGGGTGCCGGGCTCCGGGTACGCCGATACGCGCTCCGCCGCGTAGGTGCCGTCCGGCAGCACCGCGTCGGTCAACTCGAACTGCTCCGTCTTGCCTGCGGGGCCGGTCCAGGTGACCCGGATGCCGGCGGGGCGGCTGCTGGGCAGGTGCACAGGCTGGCCGTCGGCGGCCCGGGCTCCGAGCAGGGTATAGGTGCGAACCGGCCGCACGGCCTCGCCGGCCACGATGGCCGGGGCCGCGCCGGGGCCGGCCTGGTTCCGGCGCCGGCGGATCCAACCCCAGGCTGTGGCCCCCGCCAGCAGCGTGAGGCCGCCCAGGGACTCCGCGGTCCAGCCGGTGAGCACGTCGGTGAGCATGGTGGTGTCCTTGTCTCTGTGTGATGACGGGCGGAGCATGAAGAGCCGCGCACTGACGTCGCGTCCCGGGCGGCACAGTGCGGGTTCGGGGGGTTAGCCAGCAACCCCCCTCAGCTCCACGCCATTTGAGCGGACGAGCTCCGAGGTGACCCGGCGGAGGTAGGGGGGCTCTAACGGGGCGCCACCGCTACGTCATGAGGTAGCTCCTTGGCGTCAATTCCGCGGGGAGTCACCGGATGAGGTGAAAGCTCGGTCATGGCCCCGGAGAGGCGTCGGTACCTTCCCTGGCATGTCCACTGACACCCCGAGCGCGGCCGATCAGCTGCTGATCGACCACGCGCACCGCCACGGCTCCACCGTGACCGCGAAGATGCTGGAGGGCTGGAGGAGCCGCCGCCTGCTGCCCGGCAATGTCCCCGGCGGAGGCCTGGGCCGCGGCAAGGGCAGCACCTCCACCCCGGCGCCCGAGAGCCTCGACCTTGTTCTCGGCCTCGCCCGTCACGCCGGCCGCGGCAAGCGCCCGAACGACGTGGCACTGCTCTTGTTCGACGAAGAGCTCCCCGTACCCGAGCAGACGGTACGGGCCGCCTTCACCGCCGCGGTGGACACCCTCACCGTCCCCGGCGACGACGGCCCGGGCACCGACCCGGAACAACGGCTCGACGACTTCGCCGACCACATTGCCGACGCTGGCCTGACCGTGACCCTGGTCCCCGCCCGGGCCCGGCGGATCGACGAAGGAATCGCCCGCCTCGCCCGCGCCGCCGGACACACCTGGCCTCCGCCCGAGCTCACGGCCCTCGACAAGAACCCCGGCGCGCCGACCGCCACACCCAAGGACGCCGCACTGGCCGCGGCCGCCGCGGCCATCAACGGGACGATGTCCCTGGAAGACATCGGCGACCTGCTGCGCGCGATGAACCCCACCGCGACGGCCCACCCGATCGCGTCCCTGGTCGAGACCACCCGTAACGACGTTCCCGAGTTTGCCGACGCGGTCCTCACCGAGGACAACCATCTGGCTCTCGGCCCGGTGCGCGATGCCCGCGACCATCTGCGCGACCTGGCCGCCACCGCTCCGCTCCAGGACCTGGCGCGGACCTGGAAGACCGCCGCCGGCGTACGGCAGTGGGCCCTGGACCTGTGCGACCGGGTCGAGGAGGAACTCGCTGCCGGGCAGCTGGGCGAGGCGGCCCTGGAGTGGATGAACGGCCGCTACGCGATGGCAGGCCTGGCCGTGCTCAGCACCCTGAAGGAGCGCGACCGGCCACCCGCCCAGCACGCCCTCGACGCACTGGTGCTGCTCTACCAGCTCGGGGAGTTCCACCGGCTCGACCAGCGCATTCCCGGCTGCCAGTGGCACCTCCTCGCCACCGAGGGGCTGCTGCCGCCACCCGTCCGCGAGCAGCTCCAGGACCTCATCGGCCGGGATGTGCCCCTTGCCGGGTCGGAGGTCGATGTCAGACCGGCCTCGTAGCGTCGAAGGCGAGGCCCCGGAGCGGACGGGGCCCCGGAGGACCGAAGGAGCGGGCCATGGGCGAGATCAGCATCGAGCGACAGCACCTTGACCACCTGCTGGCCGACAGTGCGAGCACGTACGGGGCCCCCTACCAGCGGGCCTTCGCCCAGCTCGCCGCAGCGCACCGAGGCTGGCCCGTCGCCGAGATCCTCCCGTTGCTACGCCGGGCCGCGGACGAGGCGCTGCTTGGCTTCACGTACGCGGACCTCCGTGAACAGGCGCAGGCGATCAGTACGGGCGAGCCGTACGTCCTGCGCGTCACGGTGGCCTGACCACGGCTGTGCCCGTCAGACCGCCCACCACGTGGCGTTCAGGCCTTGCGCCGGTCGCGGCTGGTGTGGGCGAGGGCGTCGGCGAGCTGGTCGTGGTTCATGGACGAGCGGCCCGGGATGCCGACAGCGGCCGCCTTCTCGTACAGCTCCGCCTTCGTCAGCGCCATCAGCTTCCGGCCCTTGGCCGCCGGTCCGGAGTGCGCCTGCTTCTTCGTGGCCGGCGCCTTCTTTCCGCCGGCCGCCCGGGCACTGGGGGAGGCGGCCTTCTCGCCGGTGTCCTTGGGACTCCTGGCCCGCTCGACGCTGGCGCGCAGGGCCTCCATGAGGTCGATGGCACCGGTCGGCTCCGCCGCCGGTTCGGCCTTCTCGACCGTCTCGCCGGCCGCCTTCGCCTTCACCAGGGCCTCGACCTTCTCGCGGAAGGAGTCGTGGAAGGCCTCCGGCTCCCACTCCATGGCCAGGGCGTCGATCAGCTGCATGGCCATTTTCACCTCAGCAGGCGTCGCCTCGACCTTCCCCGGAAGGTCGGGCACCTCGGCGTGCGGATCGCGCAGCTCGTCCGCCCAGTGCAGCGTGTGGAGCGTGAGCAGGCCCTCCGCCTCCTCCGCTTTCAAGGCGACCAGGTACTCCCGCCCGCGCATCACGAACGTGGCGATGCCGGCCCTGTTCGATTCGGCCAGAGCGCGCTCCAGGAGGGCGTACACCTTCCCGTACTGGGCTCCCCGGGGCCCGAGGAAGTACGTCTTGTCGAAGAAGACCGGGTCGACGGTGTCCAGGTCGACGAAACCGGCGACGTCGATGGAACGGGACCGGCCGGGAGCGATCTCGTCGAGCTCCTGCGGCTCGACGATCACGTACTCGGCGCCGGTGTCGTAGCCCTTCACGATGTCCGCGAGGTCCACCTCGTCGCCGGTGCGCTCGTTCACGCGCCGGTTACGGATCCGGTCCGCCGTCCCGCGCTGCAGCTGGTGGAAGCGGATCGTGTGGCTGTCGGTGGCCGTGTAGAGACCCACCGGCAGGCTGACGAGCCCGAACGCCAAGACCCCCGTCCACACCGGTCTGGCCATGCCCGTACCACCCTTCACGAGGTCCACCGGGGCGTCTTCCCACCCTGCGCCCCATCACCCCCACCGGCAACGCCGGCCGGCCCCGAGATGCCGCCCCCGTCGGAGGGGCAGGGCCGGGTTCGTCAGGCCCCTTCTACCTCGCCGCGCTCCCGTGTCCAAGAGCGCACGATGCGCTCACCCTCGGGCCCGTCCTCGACCAGCTCGATGCGCACGTCGGCTCGGCTCCCGTAGCGGCCGATGAACCCCCGGAACTTCCTCTCGGCGGCCGCGTCGCTGTCCCAAGTACCGGTGACGGCGGGGGAGGACGGCGGCCCGAAGCGCAGCCTGACGTGGAACGGCACATGCGGATCATGAGCGGTGCGCTTCCCCGCTGCAAGCCGCGCGGGACCGAGGACGGCCGCCGCCGGTCGGCTCCCTCACCACCCGCGCCGACACCGGCACGCCCTGTTATCGAAAAGATGTTCCGTCCCGGGTGGTATGCGGGTTACTGTCCCTGCACGCAAGATCCCTTCAGGGGGGAGCACCACATGCACGTCATCGAATCCGAAGCCCGCACCGGGCGTCCGCCCGGTGTCACCCGCCCGGGGCCGGACGGACTCACCGCCCGCCAGGCCGCCATCGTCGCGTTCATCGCGCAGGCCGTCGCCCGCAAGGGCTACCCGCCCTCGATGCGGGAGATCGGCGAAGGCGTCCGCCTGCGCAGCACCTCCTCCGTCTCGCACCAGCTGATGGCCCTGGAGCGCAAGGGTTACCTCTACCGGGACCCGCACCGTCCCCGCGCCTACCGTGTCCGCGACGACCAGCACGCCGACCTCCCCGACACTCCGGCAGGCATGGCGCCGGAGGCCGTCCAGGTCCCGCTCGTCGGCCGCATCGCGGCCGGGACACCGATCCTCGCCGAGGAGTTGTTCGAAGACGTCCTGCCGTTGCCGCGGCACCTGGTCGGCGAAGGCGAGCTGTTCGCGTTGACAGTCGTCGGCGACAGCATGATCGAGGCCGCCATCTGCGACGGAGACATCGTCACCGTCCGACGCCAAGACAGCGCTGACCACGGCGACATCGTCGCGGCCATGCTGGACGGCGAAGCCACGGTCAAGCGCCTGCGCCGCGAGAACGGCCAGGTCTGGCTCATGCCTCACAACACGGCCTACCAGCCGATCCGCGGCGACAACGCCACTATTCTCGGCAAGGTGGTCGCCCTCCTGCGCGCGCTCTGACCCGGAGCGGCCCGCACCGCAGGCGGGGCCACCGCGAGACGACATGTGCTCGGCCCCCTCATGAGCCGACAACGCCAGCCAGTACCAGCACGACGACGGGACACCCCCTTGACCCTGATGCCCGGATCACGCGTGCCGGGACGGACCTGGACGGTCCGCCTCACCGGCCACCTCGACCACACCGTGTCCGTCACCTGCAGCACCGCCGCGTGCAGAATGCCGCCGCGCTCCAAGGACGCCGCGAGCATGCGCCGCTTCGCAGCGGAACACGCCAAGGCCCACGGACGCCTCGCCGGCGCCCGCCCCAACGCCGCCTGCAGCTGCGGCAGCGACCAGTGCGCCCTCCACGAAACCCGCGTCCACTGCGCTGGCCCCAGCCTCCTGGTCCTCGTCCACAACCCGGCCGTCGGCCAGGTCTGGACCCTGGCCGAGGTCTGCCAGGCCTGCGCCCGAACCATCCCCCACATCACCATCCTGGCCACGGGCAAGCCCGCACTCGCCACCCCCGCGGCCCCGGCCGTGGAGCAGGCGGCGCAGCGCGCCGCGGTGCCGGGCGGATTCTCCTCGCCGGAGGCCGCTCCTGATCCCTCACCGGGACGTCGCCGCCCCCACCGTCAGCACCGCTCGCGCGGCTGATACCGGCGAGGCCCAACCAGCGAGCCGCCGCAGGGCAGACCGGCGCTCAGACGCGCACTCATCGTCGGTGGGCGCGGCCTGCTGGATCGCAGCGCCTTGGTGTCGATGAGTAAGGCGGGACCGCCGCGGCGAGACGGCTCAGGCCGCGATCTCGGCCCTCGTGCTCTCGACTGTCCTGGCCGTCCAGCAGGAGCGCACCGGCGGTGCGACCGACCACGTCGTGACGCTGAACCAGGCGACCCACCGCTCGACGGAGCGCCCGCCCCCGTCCCCGGCTTCACCCGCAGCGGCGCGTATTCTCCGACGTGATCCTTCCCGCCTGCCCGACTCCAAGTGAGGTAGCTGTGCGTGCTCCTGTGCGGCCGTTAGCGCTCGTCCTGTCCCTGGCCGTCGGTCTGCTCGCCGGATGCGGTCCGGCAGCCGACGACGCAAAGCCGAGCAACAACACGCCCCCGGCCTCGTCGGCGCCGGCCAAGGGCGGGGTGGTTCCGAGCGTGTCCAGTTCCGCGAGTCCCGCGCCCACGTACGCGGTGCCGGACGACTGGACCGAGCCGGAGCGGTGGACGGCGCTGCCGCGGGGGCAGCGAACGGACGATCGCGGCAGCCGGGTCGGGTTCCCACACACCGCGGAGGGCG
Source organism: Streptomyces virginiae (assembly GCF_041432505.1). Classification (GTDB taxonomy): domain Bacteria; phylum Actinomycetota; class Actinomycetes; order Streptomycetales; family Streptomycetaceae; genus Streptomyces; species Streptomyces virginiae_A. The sequence goes on along the minus strand of NZ_CP107873.1, from coordinate 48,633 downwards.
CGGCATCCATGGCGGCGGCCGCCAACACCACCCGCATCGACGGTGAGAAGTCCACCGCCGACGAGCAGCTGCGGATCTACCACTCGTACGTCGGCAAGGGCGATCACTCTACGGAGAATGCCAAGAAGATCGAGGAGGCCGGGCAGCAGACCGACCGAACCCTCACTCAGGAGATGGGTGTGAGCGCCGGGCAGCCGCTGCCGTCCGGTGCCTACGTGCGCGCTCACGTGGTCGGCTACAAGGTGATCAAGAAGTCGGACAACGAGGTCAGCGTGTGGCTGCTGGGTCTCGTGGTCCAGAAGAACGGCGAGACGAAGAAGGAAGAGAGCTCCTACACCCGCACGCTGCTCGGTGTGCAGTGGCAGGACGGCGACTGGAAGCTGACGTCCGACGCCACCCGGCGGGCTCAGCAGGACGTGGCGGGCCAGGCACAGCCGCCGATGGTGGCTCCGGGCGACGAGGAGTTCAACGCGGGCGGTTGGACCGCGATCCGGGAAGCGTCGTGAGACGGCGGCTCGCGGCTCTGCTGCTCGCACTTGCTGGGTCTTCGCGATATCGGTCTCCGCACCGCGGCCCGCAGCGGCCGTCGACCCCATAACCGCAGGGTCGGGGCGGCACGCCAGGTCGGCGCCGGCGCGGTTGTGGGCGCCATCCTGGCGTACGCCTTCAACAAGTCGGCCACCTGGCGCGGGTGTCGGCGGACGAGGCCATCCCAGAGTGGTTCTCAGCCCGCCCTTCGAGCCGATGATCGCCCAGGCCCCCGAGTACGTCCCCGGCCCCGGCGTCCTGGCGAACGGCTTCGCGGCGGAGCAGAAGTACTGGCCACCTCGCGATTCTCTTCACCCCCACCGGCCCGGGCGGCAGGCTGCTCCTGCAGACTTGGCGCGGCTCTCTCGTCCAGGACCGGTTCCCCGACCTGGTCGCGGTCGCCGAGCAGCTGCCTGAAGGTCTGGTCAGCGATGGCGAGCTCGTCGTCTGGGACATCGCAGCCGGCCGGTTGTCCTTCGAAGCCCTCCAGCGTCGGCCGCCGCCAGTGGCTGCGCCGCCTCCGCGCTCGCCTCGAAGAGGCCGGTGTTCTTCATCGCCCTTCGACGCCTTGCAGGTCGACGGCATCGAACTGCCAGCAGGTGACTGCCCCACCCGGCGGTCGCCTGTCACCGGCCGCACGTACGCCGTGGTCGGTGAAGGAGAGAGCGTCGTGCGTTCGGTCTCCTGCGCCTCCTTACGCGCCGCAGGGTGTGGTGTTGTTCTTAAGGGAGTGGGTGGTGTCGTTGAGTTGGTAGGAGCGTAGGTCTGCGATGGTGCCGCCGTCGGCCCCGACGCACACGTGCCGGCCGAAGTAGTTGTCCTTTTGGTAGACCCTCGCGGTGCGGCTGCTGTTGTTGATGACCGAGCTGCCCTTGCCGCGGATGTAGTCCGGCAGGTGCCGGACCGAGCCGTCGGTGGCGCGTTTGACGTAGGGCTGGCCCTCGAAGTGGATCTCGGGGTAGATGCACACAAATCCGCGGGGGCACTGGATCTGGTCCCGGGGGACGGTGACGGCCGAACCGGTTTTGCCCGGCGCGGGCCGGGCCTGGGCGGGGGTGACACCGGCCAGCGCCGCCGTCAGGGCCACAGTCGCACTGATGAGCGCGAGGATCCTGGGAACCCGCATGTACTGACTCCTTCGGTCGGTTTCTGCCGGAGAGCAGCAGGCGCCGCACGGTCGCCCCCAGCCCCCTGCAGCTGGAAGCCCCGGGCACGCCCACACATCCAACGCCCACCCTGCCAGCGCGACTACCCAAAGCGACGGGTTCTTCACATATAGTCCCCAGCCTGGCTGGATCACAGGGAGCGCACCGCGTCACCACTGCGCGCCGCGAGTGCCCCAGTGCCGCCGTCTGGTGCTCCGACACTGCGGCGCCGGCGTCGGCGCGCGGCCGACATCCGGCGCCGGGCAGCGTCGAACTCGTCACCGTGCAGCAGCAGCTCGACGACCCTCGCCTGTGGTGCGTCGCTGCCCGCCTGATGACCTTGTACGCGACGACTCCCAAGGCCGAACCTCGCCCCCACAGAGCGGCCGGTGGGGGCGAGGTCATGTTGCATCGGCGTCAGTCGAGCAGCGCCACACACTCCCGGAGCAGCGGTTCCAGGCGCAGCAGGTGGCTCTTCTCCCGGTCAAGGACCTGGAGGGCATCGAGGCAGGTGACGACCCAGCGGGCCTCGTCCTCGTCCTCGATCCGGAAGGCTACGGCGGTCACCGCGCTCTCCAAGTCGAACAGGGTCTCCTTGAACTCCTCGGCGAGGGCCCGGTAGCCGGTCGCGAGCAAAGGGTCCGCGAACACCCCGGTCGCCTCGACGAAGGATCGGGCGGCTGCCCGATCTCGGCGCAGGCCGGCCAGGCGGTGCAGGGCCGCGTCCGGGTCGCTGAGTTCGCCGTGAAGACGGTGCGCCTTGTCGACCAAGACCGGCCAGCCTCCGGTGAGCTCGTGGAGTCGGTCCAGGCGGTCCTCCGTGTGGAACTCTTCGACGCGTTGGGCCCAGCCGCGCAGGGTGCGGTGGTCGTGCCGGCGCAACACGACGGGAGCGGCCGAGGTGGGTTCGGTGCCCGTCAGCAGGGGGCGCCACAGTCCGAGCTGGTTGGGGTCGGTCACGACAACCACGGCGCGCGTCACGCCGGGTGTGGTGGGCAGCATCGTCTCGGCCTGGTCGACGGCCTGCCGGGGGGCCTCGGGTCGGGCGTCCGGGTAGCGGGCGAAGTCGCTGATGACGACCCGCCGCTCGCGGGGGCGGCCGCCGGTCAGCTCCTGCTTGTAGACACTGGGCTTGCCGATGGCCGGCAGGGTCCAGTCCGCGATGCGTCCCGCGACCGCACGGAGGGTGTCGCCGACGTCCCCGACTCCGGTCGCGGCGGTGCCGAGCACGATTCTCGTCTGGTTCGATCGCCCTCCCAGGAGGTCGTCGAGCTGGGTGATGGTGAGCGGCGCCGGTCGGCCGTCGGGTAGCTCGGGGCGGCCCTCCTGGACGATGCTCTCCTGGAGCTCGCAGTCCTGCTCGGCCCTGAGTAGACGGGCGTCCACCTCGTGGGAGGTGCCGATCATGCGCAGGGCGTTCGGGCCGCGCAGATGCCAGCCCTGGCCGTCGTGGTTGGGCGCGAGGACGCCGAGGCCTACCATTTCGGAGAGGTAGGCGCGGAAGCCCTCGGTGTCGAGCTGCTCGAAGCCCTTGCGCCAGAATGTCTCGCACTCCTCGCGCAGTTCGGCGTCGCTCAGCCGTACCTCCAGGCCTCGGTGGCGGGCGTGGTAGGCCAGGACGTTGGCGATCACGTCGTAGCGGTGGTCGAGGCTCAGGGTGTCCTTGAAAGCAGCCGAGATGCTGTCCCGCAGCCCGGTGTCTGACTCCACGACCTCGATGTCGCCGATCTCCACTGCGTACGGGGGTCCTTCGGCTCCGCGTCGCATCCGCTTGCGATGCATGAGCTCCACCAGCCGGTGGCCGAACATCTGGAGCAGGAACGGCTGGTAGGAGCAGTAGCCGAGTACGCGGTTGACGAGATCCATGTCCTGGAACTCGAAGCCGAGCGCCCGCATGGGGTCGACCAGCAGTTCGGCGGCGGACTGGGGCGCGAGCGGGCCGATCACCTTCGGGGTCTGGGCGAGATGGCTGAACGGACCGTTGCTGGCGAGCTTCGTGAAGCGCTGCACGGAGTGCAGGCCGGCGAAGACGACCTTGGCGCGGTCCTTGGTGTCGGTTCCGAGGCCCTTGAGCTTCTTGGTCTGATCGAAGCGGGGGGCGTCGGCTTCGAAGAACTGGTCGCACTCGTCGAGCAGGATTAGCAGACGGCGGCGGGAGTCCCCGTCGAGCCAGGCGCCGATGCCGGCGCGCACCCGTTCGGAGATGTCCTTGACGGACTTGCGGCCCTGCTGCCCGACCAGGACCTCGGCCTTCCTGAGCTCCCGGTCGAGGACACTCCACAGTGCTTCGAGCCCCAGGGAGCTGCCCTTGCCGATGTTCTCTTGGTCGAGGTTCACGTGCACCGCCAGCTGGTAGCCGGGGCGCTGCCCTTCGAACCGCTCCCCCGCATCGCTGAGGAGGGCGGACTTGCCGAGCCCGCGGCCGCCGAAGATGACCTGAGTGCCAAGCGGGTCGAGGACGCTCTTGCGTTCGGCGTCGCGGCCGTAGAACATCTCGCCGCCGATCCGGCCGCGCTTCTCCCTGATGTAGGGGTTGACGCCGGAGAACGGCAGAAGGGTCTGCGTGGCGGTGCTGACTTGGCGGTTGCCGCGCGCCGAGAGGTAGGCAAGGGCGGCGTCGTCCACGACCAGCATCGGTTGCAGCCGGCTGGAGCCGGCGGCGAGTTCGACGCGGGCCCCGCGGCTCAGCGTGCCGAAGTAGGCGACGAGGAGGCTCGTACCGCTTGTGTCGCTTTCGGCCAGGCTCATGACGACCTTGGCAGGCGGGCGGCCCCAGACCAGCAGCACGCGGAGCGTACCCCCCTGTTCCCGGATCTGCGAGCCGAACGCGGGCGCCTTCGCCCTGCCGTTGATCTCCACCTCCGTCGCTTCGAACAGACGGTACTCACGCCGGCGATGAGACCTCTCGTCCAGCGGCTTGGCGCTCTTGGCGTCGTAGCCGAGGAGCTTCAGGGCCGGGAGCAGCTGCCTCCGGGCGGATACCTCCAGCCGGTCCTTCGGCTCGGTGGCGCCCAGTGCCCGCCACTCCTCAAGGGCATCCGCCGCCAGGGCCGCCTCGTCGGTGGAGAGGGCGCTGTAGTCCAGGACGGGGATCTCCGGGTGTGTACCGCCGGCACGTACGAGGCCGACGAGGGCCGGGTCGATGCCCTTGGGCAGACCGTCGGGCACGGCCGGGAAGAATTCGGTCAGGTGGGATTCGCCGGCGTCGATCTCCGGGACCTTCTCGCCGATCTCCAGGAAGTAGACGAGGTCCGATGCCGTGGCCAGGCCCCCGGTGTCCAGGTGCCTGAGGACCTGTGCGCGCAGATCCTCGCTGGGGTCCAGGGCGTCGAGGCGGGCGCGGATTCGATCGGCGGCCTGCTTTCGGAAGTCGGGCAGTGCGTCCCGTACGGTGTCGAGGGCGCGCCTTACGTCCACGAGGTCGTACACGTCGGAGTCGTCCAGCCGCCGGATGGCGTCGGCGAGGAGCTCCTGGAGGCTCAGGTCCTGGTCGTCGGTGACGGCGCCCTCGGCTTGGGCGCGGTGCAGTTCGGCGACGAGCTCCCGGTGCGTCTCACGCAGCTCTGCGCGCCGGGATACCGCCCGGGCGTCGATCTCTGCCACCGTGGGCAGGGGAAGCGCACCGGGCTGAGGTCCTGGCAGCAGCCGCTGTCCCGATAGCTCGACGAGCGTCCGCGCCGTGGCGAACGCGTCGTGGGCGAGCCTCTCGGCGAAGGCGTCCTGCCAGCTCCGTTCGACCGCCGTGAGCAGCCAGGCGAGCGGCGGGCGTTCGTCGATCCGGTCGCACACTTTGAGCAGTTCCACGTCCAGTACGAGTTCCGGGTCCACAGGGTTTTCGACTGGTGCGGCCGCAGTCTTGCCGGCCAGCAGGTCGAAGAGCTCCTCCATCGACGCGTGCGCCGCCCAGGCGGTCGCGCCGTTGACGGCACCGGAGCTTTGGGCCAGTTCCAGCAGTTCGCCCAGTGCCGCCTCACGGCCGTCCAGCAGGGATCGGCGCAGGGAAGAGATCTCCATGATGGCTCTGTTACCGTCGGAGCGGTCACCTCGGCGGATGGTGTCGACCACCAGGCACCACTCCTTCATCAGGGCGGCGACCCTCTCCACAAGGTGCACCAGATCCTGCCGTCCGGAGCCCTGGAGGGGCTTGCCGCTGGGCGAGCGGTGCTTGCGGTCCATGCGGTCGATCTCGTTGTTGATGTCGGGCAGCTTCGACAGGCGGTCGGCCTGCTCGCGGACCCGGGCCGCCCCGTCACGGTTGTCGGCGGCAACCGTCCTCAGCATGGATCCGAGGAGCCCGTCGTCGGCCAGCCACTGCTTGGCGATCTCCGTCGCCCGTGCGAAGCGCAGCCGCGGTGGCAGAAGGTGGGTACGGCACTGCTCCAGCAGCTCCCGCAGCCGGGCCTCCGCGCCCGAAACATCGGCGCTGACCACCAGCGGCGAGGCTGTCATGAGAGCCCCGCTGAGGGCGCGGTCGGCTACGGCGGTCGCGGCCTCAGCCAGCCGTTCCGGCAGCCGGGGCGCCAAGGCCTTCAGCTGGGCGCCTGCCAGATGGTCCCCTGTAATCAGCGCCGTGCGCAGCAGGGCGGGCAGGAGGACGAGCTCGCTGCCTTCCGTGTCCCGGCCGGTGTACCCGCCGTACTGCTGGAGCAGGTCGGCGGTCAACCGGGCGCCCTGGCTTTCACCGGGCGTCAGCAGCTCGGCGGCGCCGGCCAGGCGGAGAGCCACGACCTGCGCCTCGGGGTGGCCGGCCGCGTCCGCCACATGGTGGGCCAGTCCGAAGCGTCGTTCCACGATCAGGTGGGTCAGGACGCTTTCCGTGACCTCAGCGTCGGCGTTCGCCTCGCTGGCGGCGGGGGCCGGGGGGGCCGGCTCAGACGACAGAGCCTCCCCGTCGTGCGGCGCGGCTGCGGCGGGCATGGGCCTTGCCTCCGGGGCCGCGGCGGGTGCCGTCGGCTCGTGGGCGGCCGACGCGGCCGGGCTGCGGTCGGTGCGGACCGGGTTAACCTCCGGCTTCGCGACGGGCGCTTCGGACGCGTGGACGGCGCGGGCCCTGCGTCCCTCGGAGGCGCGGTCTGCCGACGCCCCGACCGGGCGCCCGTTCGTCTGCCCGGCGACCGGCTCAGCGGGGTCGGTCATCGTGTCGGCAGCCGGGGACTCGTCGGCCGCCCCGGCGGCGCTTTCGGCGGTGCCTGCCGTTGGCTGTCCTTTCGTCTCCCACGGCTCCGCAGCTGCCTCCGGCCGGGCCAGGACAAGGCGGTCGGCGACGAGCACCGCCATGGCACAGCCGGGCAGCACCTGTACCACGCGGTCTTGCAAGGCCAGGATCTCCGCAGCCTCGTAAGCTTGGCGCCCCTTGCGGAGCAGCCGTGACAGGTCGGCGAGGGCGGCGGCCTCCTGCCGCTGCGGCTGCTCCCACACGGCTGCGTCGAGCAGACGGCCGGTCTCGGCACGTACGGTCTCGGCGGCGAGGGCGGCGGGGGCGCTATCCGGCAGGGCGGCGACGCCGAGCAGCTCCCGCAGCGCCTTCCGCGCTTCGCACTCGCGCTCGCGTGCCGTCCGGTGCTCGCGTGCGGCCCGCGCCATATTCTCCAGACGATGGGGGACCCCGGTGATCCCGACTACCCGGAACACTGCGCCGGCGCTGTCGAAGGCGGCGCCGAGCCTGCCCAGCGCGGCCAGGTCCTCCTCGTGCGGAGGGCGGCCGTCCGCCACCGCACCAGTCGCGTTCTCCGCAGCCTGCCGGGCAGCTGCGAGGGCCGACTCCACCTCTCGGCAGGCCGCCTCAGGGTCCGGCCCCTCCGCGCCGCCGACCTGCGCGTCCCCGGCCCCGCCGCCCGTGGCCGCGGGCACATCGCACGGGGCGCCGGACTCTGGCACGGCCAACACGGCACTCTCGGAGTCACCTGCGGACGACCGCTCAAAGCCCTTCCACAGGGGCTCCGGGTCCGGGTACGCCGCCCGGGCGGACCGGGCCGCGTCGGCCACGGCGGCCAGGCCTACCGTCTGCTCCTCGTCGGCCATCTCCATGAACCAGTTCTGGTCGGCCGCCCAGGCGAGGACGTGTGCATGGAAGACGGAGGCGTTGCCCCAGGCGAATACCGTGGCCCGAATCAGCGTTGCGCCCCATCGCGAGACGGGGTTGGAGACGGTCTTGCCGTTGCCGTCCTGTGCGAAGACGTACTCGCCGACCTGGTTCATCACAGTGGTCGTGAGGTCCCTGATGCCGCAGCGGCACTTGCGCTGCCGGGCGTCGCGACGCAGCCGCGAGAGGACGTCCTGGCACAGCGCCCTGCCCGCGCGCCGCGGGGCCGCCATGCGGATTCCCAGCTTGCCGAGCAGCTCCTGCCGGTGTGTCGGGGGAAGGGAGTTGAAGGCCAGTTCCACCATGTCGGCCGTGAGCTCGTTTACGGCGGCGCCGACGGGATCTTCCAGGGCGTTGAGCGCGGAGGCCAGTCCCTGCAGGGCCTCGGGCGAGACGTTGGGCGGGGACAGCGGCGGCCCAGTTATGACGCGGTAGCGGTCGTGCATGTACGCCTGCTCCGTTTCTGCGGCTGGTGGTGCGGGTGCGGGATCGACTCACGCGAGCTCCGAGCCGAAGGAGAGTGGTCGGCGGGATGGTGGAGGGCATGAATGCGCGACTCAGCGGCCGCGCATGTGCTCGGTGACGAAGGTGTAGCCGTAGGGCAGTTCCCAGCCGTCCGCCTTGCCAAGCCGGCGGCAGTGGTCGCGGAAGGCCGCCCGCTGTGCCGCGCTGGGCAAGCAGCCCGGCCGCAGGCGCCGCAGGTGGCCGGCGACGAGCTGGAGGGGGAGCTGCCCGACGCCGTCCGGTTCCGTGTCGCCCCAAGGGCGTATCACCCGACGCCGCACCGGACGGTAGGCGATGAGCGGGATGACGGGCTGCCCCTCACGGGCTGGGAAGTGCGGCTGGCCCCAGGGGTCCCGGCTGCCGAGGGCGGACTCCAGGCGGCGCTCCGCCAGGAGTTCGGCAACCGCCACCTCCAGCGCGAGCGCCTGCGGCCGTGAGGGCGGGCGCCCGTAGGCTGCGCTCGGCAGCACGAAGCGGTCCAGCAGGGCATGGCCGTCCACGGTCAACAGACCGCAGCGGCGCACGGCGCGCATCACCAGCTGCCGCGGGCCGAGACCGACCGCGCTGTCGCCGTGGCGATCACTGCCCGGAGTGTCCTCTCTGGTAAGGACACGAGGGTCGTAGCAGTGCCCAATCACACGATCGTCGACCTCAAGCGTCTCCTTGAGCCGCATCGTGGCCCCGCGAATCACCGTTCCGCCGCGGGGCCAGCACAGTTCGAGGAACAGGCCGGGGAAGAAGTCGCGGGGCCAGGCGATGCCCACCAGCCGGCTCGATGCGTCACCGAGTTCGGCGGTGACGTCTTGCCCCACCTCGTGTGCGTTCGTGGTCCGGCCGACGTGGTCGAGTTCGAGGCGTGCCTTGACCCGCGGGCCATGCGACCGGTGGAGTTCGCGCTGGACATGCGGGTGCAGGGGGAACCAGCCGTCCACGAGGTGGGCCAGCCGCAGGGGCGACCGCCACACGACCCCCTCGGCATCGTTGCGCAGGAGTTCGCAGACGCCGAGGTCGCCGTCGGTGAGGGGTTGATCGACCGGATCGACGTCCGCTTCCGACTCCGTCCCTCTTTCCGCCCCCTGGTCCGGCGGAGCGGGGACCGTTGACGCCCAGCCGCGCCCTGACGGGGTCAGAGGGTCGCCCGGCGGCTCGGTACCGCCGGGATGGTGCGACCTCCAGACACCCCCGCTCTCGAAGGCGTCGTCGAGCGTGACGAGGCAGCCGTTCTCGAACAGGCCCTGCTCGCTGTCCCGCCGGACGACATCGGCGAGCGTCAGGTTCGCCCGGCACACCGCTGAGGCGTAACCCACTCCCTCCAGCAGTCTTGCTGCACCGGGCACCTGGCGCAGCCGCGGTCCGACCGCCGTGTACACGGTGACCGGCGCGGTGAGGCCGTGGCGCCGCTTCGCCGGCGCGGCCGCGTGTTCCACGGCGGCCACGAGGGACCTCAGGTCGTCGCCGCCCAGCGGCCCGGTATCGCCCCAGCACTCCGCCAGAGAGTCCCGGGTCACGGCGTAATGGCCCCATGTGCGCAGCGAGGCGCTGGACAGGATTGCGGCCCGCACTGTGTCTAGCAGTCCGAGCAACCCTGCCCGCAGCAGGTCCTCGCCCGTGTCGCCCACGAGTTCGGCGAGAGACACAGGTACGAAGGGGCTGAGCAGCTGCTCGCGGCCCGTGGTCAGGAGGTGTGCCGCATAGGCGGTCAAGTCATCCCGCTTGGCGGCTTCCGGGGATGGGTAGGAAACGTCGACAACGACGTGCCCATCCCCGCTGAGCCAGCGCCGGCGCGTGCGCAAGCGGTGGAGCTGGGCTTGTGAGAGGCGCAGGGCCGGGCCGAAGGCATCTAGATCCGGGACAATGCGCTCCCAACGGCGAACAGCGGGGCCTCTCGCCGTCCTGCCCGGGCCCTCTGCGCTGGCGGGCGCCCCCGACACCCAGGCCGGGACGTCCCCGAGCGGCCCGACCTCTGGGTGAGCGCCCTCGCGATAAACGATCTCCGCATAGAGCGGGTCCGATCCCGTGGCCACGCACATCATGGCGCCGACCGGAAGTATGGGAGCACGCTCCCCGAGGGTGATGACGGGGAAGTCGTCGAGGCGCAGCGGACTACCACCGTAGCCGTCGCCGTTGAGGTCGTACCCGAAGTACACGGCATTGAAGGCGACCGCGGTGTGCACTGGTGCGCGGCGGCCGGCGACCACCGCTTCGAGGTATCGCACCAGCGGCTGTAGCTCCCGGTCCGGTACGGCAGCGCTGCCCTGCGTCATGGAGGGGGTCAGCAGAGGCTCGTCACCGTACGGATCGAGCACGCTCGTCCGCCCGCTGCCCTTGACTGTTGCCGACACGTAAGGGTCCCCACCCATGGCACCTCCACCGCACTGCGCACTACCCGATCCACCTGCGGCAATTCCCGCAGCCTACGCGGAGGCGTGCATTCCTGCGGCACTTTCCTCACTTTGCGAACGCTGACGGGCACCTACCCGTTTATGACATTGCCCGGAGGCCGCAGCACCCGGGCAATGTCATGTCCCAGGACGAGGTCGACGGGTTCGAGCTCGACGTGTACACCGGCAAGGGCGCCCGAGACGACCATGGCCACCCTGGGCCAGGCCGCAAGGCGATGATCGCTCTGGCAGACGCCGAAGCGTTGCGCGAGTCGGGCGCGATCGAGACGCAGTCCTCCACCGCAGCAAAGAAGGAGGAAAAGCAGCCCGTAAAGCCGACCGCCAGCTTCGCGGGAATTCATGTTCACCGAGGGATCCGAGATGGCGGGTGACGGCTACAGGCACCTGGTGATGCTCGTCCGCCTCGCCTGACCGACCGGCAGTACGCGGGGGTGGGGGCCACCGGCTCCACCCCCGCCCCCCCGGCGGGGAGTGGCACCCCGCCGGCCGAAGACACACTCACAGGAGGTACCCATGGCTTGGATGCTCGACTGGCGAGGAACCCCGATCGCCCACGGCGCTCACGTCCTCTTCCCCCGGAAGTGGGGAGGCAGCGCCCACTGGACGGAGATGGTGGAAGGCGTCGTCAAGGGCTTCAGTCCCACCGGCCGGATCGCCGTCGACGTGCTGCGATCCTCCCGTCCGCGAGAGCCTGGCGGCACCGGCCGCACCCGCTACGCGGTCCCGGCCCACAGCGTGACGGTCGTGCCCAGTCCAGCCGGCCGTCGTGCCGCGGACAGCCCAGGCGACGCCGCACCGACCCCAGCACCCCCGCCCCGGCCGCGCCCCTTGAGTTCTTGACGGTCGACGGAACGGCCTACGGGCCCTACCTCGGGCAACCCACCACGGCGACGCGATCTCCCTACGGCACGTACCTGTTCGCCGGCGAAACCGCGCAGCGCATCGTCGAAGACCTGCACCGGGACAACTGCGGTCTCACCGCGGCATTCGAGTACGACGGCGCGCTCACGTTCACGTGGGACGCGACCTACCGGGGCGAGCCCGGCGCCGAGCGAGTCACCCCGGACGCTCAGGGCCGCTACGCGATCGGCGGACTCTGGCCCTGGGACACCTGGCCCGAGACCGGCGGGACGACGCCCCAGCCCTGACCGCCGTCCATCCGACGCGGGCCCGTGCCCTTGCCCGCGGAAGGACTTGACCCGGCCCGGCCGCAGCGCGGCGCGCACCCCGCCCCGGGACTCGTCTCCAGCCCGCACCGTCGGCCCTCGGCCGGCAGGGACTGCACCCCGGCCCGCGACAGCTGGCGCGCTGCCGTCGATGCAGTCCGCCGTACGGGCCGGCCATGCCTCGGGGCGAGCGCGCCGCCGAAGCGGCGCCGACCCGGCACGCGCTGCACCGAGCCATCGGTCACCGGCCTGCCCGACCGGCTCCGGTTCACCCGCAGGAGTGAATTTCCCCCTCGCGTACGTGGGCGGGGATCTTGCGGTGCGCCCCCAACTCCCCGACAAAAATGGGCAATTAGCAACACGAGGGATCTTTCGCAATCTTTCGGGCGTGGCTCCAGATGGGGCCGGAGAGGAGTTCGTGATGGGCAAGCAGCGGGAGTTCTACGACGAGCAGGCGGCGGCTGGGAGGCTCGCAGTCCCGTTGGCCGCCTGGCGGTGGGCTGCAGGGTCCGGACTGGTCCGGCCAGCGGACGCGGGGTCGGGGCAGTGGTCGCGGTCTGCGGTCGAGGCGGTGGACGCGGAGGGCGTCCGTGCGGCGCTGCGCGGGCCGATGGGCGCAGGACAGGCGGCGGACCGGCTGACCGAAGCCCTGGGCGAGCCGCTGCCGCGGTGCCGGACGCGGGTGACGGCGGCAGCGGTCGGCCACCTGGTGAAGGCGGGCCTGCTGGTCTGGCTCAGAGGGGACGCGGCGTGGCCCGACGTCCACCCGGACCAGGTGGCCGCCCTCGCCCGCCGCCGCGACCTGCCGGCGCTGCTCGACCACCACGTCCCCCTGGGCCCGGACCAGGCCGCCGTCCGGCTCGGCGTGCGCAGGGTCGAGTTCGATCAAATCGTCCGCCTCGGGTGGACTTCCCAGGTGCGCGTCGTCGCAGTCATCCGCGACATCGCCAGACCCGCGCTCCTCGGTCCCGCCCCGGGCGTCGGGTCGCGCCCGGGACCCGCGCCCCAACGGGGTCCGTCCTCAGCGGCGGCCGCCTGACGTCGACCTGGCCGTACGGCGGACTGCCTCGGCGTTCCAGGAGTGCGGGCCGGAGGTTTCCGCTGATCAGCGCCCTGAATGGATAGTGAATGTGAGGTAGGTCACATTCGCGTTCTGTGTAGAGGTTGCACGCACCTATGCCTCTCTACATCAAGCCATCCATGGGTGACTTGGTATCGCACGGGGGCCCGCTGAGCTTCTTGGCCGAACTTCTAGCGGGCCCTCGAAAAACTACAGACCGTCAATTCACTCCCCCCACGCGTCCGGTGGTCTGGGGAGCGGTTGCGTTGTCCGTAGTTGCCCACGAGAGCTGACGGTGTGTAGGGTCTCCGATTAGCTCCTCCGGTGCAACCCCCGGGCGAGCACCAGGCGTTCGCTTTCTGGCCAAGAAGCGGCGGGCGTCAGGGAAGTCATGCGATACCAACATCATCTAGCGGAAGTAGGACAGCCAATGGCTGCAAACGTGGTGCCCTGGGGTGCTCCCGGGGCGGGCAACGATGACGACCGAGACGCACAGGCCCTGGTCGGTGTCGTCCTGATGTTCATGACGTTGGTGGCGGCGGGGCTCCTGGACCCCGACCAGGCGCTTCAGGCGCTCAGCGTGATCGCTGCGCTGTTCCACCGCAGGCGCTAGCCGCGTCGTGAGCAAGTTGGCTCCATCCGCAGACGCCGGCCGGGGTTCGTCCCGGTCGGCGCCCGCGCCCGACCGCCCCCGGTTCTCTGAGGACCGTCGGGAGGCGGATCGTGCGCTGGTCGAGATCCTGCGTGAGAACGGATTCCAGGGGCGCCAGCAGGAAATGGTAGAGACGCCCCTCGTCGAGTACGCGCTTCAGGTGCTCAGGTACTGGATGCGGACGGGGGAGATCTTCAACCGGTCCGAAGCGGCCGGCCGGCCTTTGTCGACCGATCCGGTGGCCCGCGAGCGGCTGCAGAGCAGCTTCGAGGAGCGCGACGAGCTGGCGGCGGACACCGTGCTCGCCGCTCTGACGCTCTTCCGAAAGCAGTTGAAGGACGACCAGTGGGACCCGGAGAAGGGGGCGCTCACGACGTACTTCATCGGTGCAGCGGTTCTCAGTTTTGCCAACGTCTACCGCGCGTGGGTCCGAAGGTCTGCCATCGACGCTCGTGTCGCACCGATGGGGGTCACTCCCGAAGAGCTCTCGCCGCTCGACATCCCCCACGCTGAGCACGACGTCGCACGCCTCGTCGAGGAGAACGAGACCGTCACGAACTTCTTCAAGAAGCTCAAGTCGCCGGACCGGGAGGTCGCGCAGATGCTGTACGAGGGCAAGACCACCACCGAGATCGCGGAGCACTTCAAGGTGAAACCGGCTGCCATCCGCCAGCGTCTGCGTCGGCTGAAGGCGACCGCCGCAGGCCTGACCTGAGGCGCCAGAAGTTGAGCGGGTCACACAGGATGCCGAGGGCCGCTAGGCGATCGGGGGCTCTGGCTCCTCCGGCAGGTCGCGGAGGGCCTCCGCTATCTGGTCGTTCAGCTCTCGGGCCGCTGCGGTGTTGTCGAGGGCGGCGCGGATCGCGTCCTCGACCGGCGACAGGTCTGAGCCGAGCTGCGCCACAAGGCGGCCTAGGGTGACCTGCATCGCCGGTGTGTTCATCAAGGCGGCAAGGTGCGCTCTCCCTACATGCGTTAGGTGTTCCTCCGTTGTCTGGGGGAGCGCCAGCACGTTGGGGACGTCCTCGGCCGAGATTGGGCCCGGCCGACGGAAGTCGAGGACTGTCATGGCCTGGTCCGCCGCCGTGCTCAGCAGGACCCGCGTCTCCCAGGCATAAGCCCGCTCGTGCACCTCGCCATGGATGACCCTGTCGTCCCTGAGCAGCCACCGCACCCAGGCCGTGAACCAGTGGTGTCCGCCGACCTCCTGGCCGCTCACCTCCAGCACCTTGTCCAGCACTACCGCCGACGGGAACCAGTTGGAGGTGGTCCCGGAGGCCCTCCGCCCGTCACCGTTGAAGGCCGAGGGCATCGGCGTGCCGATGACCATCCGGTACCGCCTGGCTGCGGTCCTCGTCTCGGCCAGCACCGTCTGGCGGTTCTCCTCGGTGTCCAGAAGCTCGCGAACGTCCCTCGTGCTGGCCTCCACCTCTGTGGCGAACTTCGTGACGACACCATCGAGCGACGTGAACAGGTGGAACCGGTGCTCCATGCCGATGATGTCCTTCTGCATCTCCGGCAGGAACTTGCCGTCCTCGGACATGTCCGAGTCGTTGCTGACGAAGTAGATGGTCTCGTCCTTGTGCGCCTTCGCGTACTCGACCGCCGTCAGCCAGATCGCGGCGTCCCGGGCCCCGGTCTTGTAGCTGCCGCTGTTGACCGTCTTACACGGGGCGATCTGGTTCGTCTCCCGGAACATGGCCTGCTGGTAGGCAGCGTGAGACGTCTCCAGAACTTCCGTGATGGATGAGTACCGATCCCGCCAGTGCCTACGGACATGATCGGCCGACCACTGCCTGGGGTGGTTGACGTGCTCCCAGGGGGTGGCCTTCCGCAGGGCGTCCACCGCGTCCATGGCCGCCTGGTGCTTCTCCTTGTAGATGAGGGCCTGCTGTGCGGCGATCTCCTCGACGGCGATCCACGGCGTGGCTACGCGCTCTACGCCTGCGGCCCGGATGGCGCGGAGTATGTCCGCGACGGGCCCCCGTAGGGATGTCCCCTTGATGATGTTCGCGTCCAGGATGATCAATGGGGGGCCTCCGTGCTCCTCGGCTCCGAGTCGTACGGGCTCACCCTCTCAGCCTCTGATCACTGAGGCATGGGGAACTCCGGCACTGGCGGCCAAGCCCCCTCGGTCAGCAGCTCCAGCGGCACGAACGTCACGCGGGTTGGCGTGGGGTGTCTCCCACGGTCGAAGTCGTCGCCGCCGATTTCACCGATCCCCCCAGCGGGCTCCTTCCCGCGGCCCTGTTCCGGGGGTTCGCGGTTAGGTTCGGCCGGAAGGCTGCTCCCCGCTGTTTCCGGGCTGCCTCGGGCTGCTCCTGGTACCGCCGTCACCGAACGGCTGGCGGGAGCGCATCGGCGGGGGATGGAGCTCTGTGTGTCCGTGGCCGGCCACCGGAGTTCGCGCATCCGTCCGGACGCCGACCGTGCTGCGCTTGTTCGACGAGTAGCCGGGGCCATCGCGGCCAGGAGCTCCCAGGCCCGGTCACCCAGCAGGCCCTGGAGCACGGCGCCGGACCCGGCCGGCTCCCGCCCGTCGCGCTGCACGGCGCGCGGACGGAGGCGGGCGGAGTACGGGTCTGGCTGTTGCCTTGCATCATGGCAGCCTCCCGGGTGGCCTGGTGCAGCGCAACCCGGGCGAGGCCGATGCCGGACAACTTCGCAACGTCGACGACGGGTGTGGGCCCGCGCCACGCCCCCCGAGGCCCTGGTGAGGGTGCGTCAAGTGCTACCCCCTTTGCGGTCGTACCGGTGGCGTCAAGCCGGGGTGAGGTGTTCTGAAGTCGAGGATTCAGCCGGGTTGGGACGGAGCATCCGGTTCCCGGATATGCCGTGATGTTTATCTCGTTGCGATGGTTCAAGATGCTTGACGGTGGGTCAGTTAATCGAGATTTTCTTCGATTTATTGGTGCCGAGGCCCTTGACTGCTTGGCTCGTGGAGCATCGGGCGGACTTGTTCGAGGTCTGTTCTGCGAATAGAACTGGCCCCCTCTTGATCGCTTGGGTGGGGGCTTTCCGTGCGCATCGCGCGTCCGTTCGTTGTTGTCATCGCTTTCGTCATGGCTGTTCTTGCCGGCACGGAGCAGGCCGCGCTGGCGGTCAACCAGTGGGTCATCGCCAAGAAGGTTCCGGGCGCTGGGGAGCGCCCGGAACAGGCCTGGGGCTCGGCGCGCGGGCGCGGGCATGACGCCTCGGGGGACGCCACGGACGCCGACGCCGAAGGAGGCCGCCGCGGGGCGCAGAAGGCTCCCGGTGAGCTGATGCCCGCTGCGGGAGCGGCTCCAGTCGAACTGGGTGGCGAGCCGCAGGCGAAGATTCCACAGATCAAGCCTGTCGAGGCGCCCAAGCAGGCCGCGCCGGCCGGGTTCGACCCCAAGCGCAGCGTCGAGCAGCTCGACAAGCGTGACCAGCGCTCTCGTACCTTCCGTAACGAGGACGGCACCTACACCACGCAGTATTACGACGAGCAGGTCAACTTCCTCTCCCCTGGGGGAGGCTGGAAGGCGATCGACACCTCCCTGGCGCGCCCCAAGGGCGCCTGGGCGATGAGCGCCTCCAGTTCCGGATGGGAGCCGCGGGCGACGGACGACCCGGTGTTCTTCGCCGAGCACGCGGACGGAAAGCCGCTTGTGCGTCTCGGAGTCGAGGGGAAGTACTCCCTCGGATACGCGATCGAGGGCGTCGCACACTCGCAGGGCCAGGTGGCGGGCAGCAAAATCACCTACCCGGATGCGCGTCCGTCATCGGATGTCGAACTCGTGGCGGGCGCCGACTCCATCAAGGAGACGCTCGTCCTCAAGGACAAGAGCGCCCCGACCCAGTGGCGGTTCCCGCTGGAGCTCTCCGGCCTGACAGCCAAGCTGGACGCCAACGGAAACGTCGTATACCTCGACGCGGAGGGCACTGAGCGCGGCTGGATGCCCACCGGCTGGATGGAGGACTCCAACATCGGTGAGCGCTCCAACGAGGGCGCGATCTCAGCCGGCGTGAAGTACAGCCTCGCCACCGAGGGCGGCCGCCAGGTCCTCGTGGTGACCCTGGACGCCCAGTGGCTGGCCGCCCCGGAACGTGTCTACCCGGTGAAGGTGGACCCGTCGGTCGACGTGACCGGCGTCCGTGCGAACTCCGGCACCTATGTTCAGTCGCCGTACAACGCGAACAACTCCAGCAGCGACCTCCTCAAGGTCGGCACCCCCGACGGCGGTGCCTCCAAGGCCGCGGCGTTCCTCCGCTTCGACAACGTCACCAGCAGCCTGAACAACGCGTGGGTCATCGCCGCCGACCTGAGCCTGTGGAACTCCTGGTCCTACTCCTGCAACGCCCGGCCGGTGACCATCCACGAGATCACCTCGAACTGGTCCGAGTCCTCGACCACGACCATGCCCGGGCCCGCCACGGGGCCCGCACTGGGCTCGAAGTCCTTCGCGCACGGCTGGCGGCCTGCGGGCGCCACCAGCTGGAACTGCGCCCCGGGCTGGGAGAGCATCTCCCTGGGCGAATCGGGGCGACAGCTCGTCGACGACTGGACCCACGGCCGCAGGGCGAACTACGGCCTGGCGGTGAAGGCCTCGACCTCGGACTCCTACAGCTGGAAGCAGTTCCACTCCGACAGCGCCGAGGCCAACGGAGGCTCCGGTAAGCCCAGCCTGAACGTGACGTGGACCAAGTACGGTGCCACCTACCAGCTCGGCGGCTTCGTCAGGCCCATGACCGCCACCTCCGAAGGCACCTTCAAGGTCACCGTCACCAACAAGGGACAGCAGACCTGGCCCGCCGGCGGCAACATCAAGCTCCGCTACGACCTCTACGACGCCAACAACAACCTGGTCGGTGGGGACTACTGGAGCAAGATCCGCTGGACCGCCATGCCGCACGACGTCCCGCCCGGCGCCTCGGTCACGCTGGACGCGACCATCGCTCCGCTCGCCCCGGCGACATACACGCTGGTGTGGACCATGGACGACTACGGAGCCAGCTCGTTCCAGGCGGCAGGAGTGCCGGGCGCAGCCGTCCGCTTCGAGGCAGTCAACATTCCGCCGCAGCTGACAGGTCTGGCACCGGCGAGCGGTGTTCTCAGCGACACCCTGACCCCGACCTTGTGGGCCGCCGCCACCGACAAGGACTACTACCCCAACAGCACCCTGACGTACATGTTCGAGGTGTGCGAGGTCGAAGGCGCCGACACCCGCAAGAACTGCCGCCAGTCGCCGTCCAGCTCCTCCCGGAGCTGGATGGTGCCCAGCGGCTGGCTGACCTGGTCCAAGAGGTACGCGTGGTACGCGTACGCCAATGACGGACAGGCCCAGTCCAACCAGCCCGGCGCCTCCGTCCTGACGACCCAGGTGCCGCAGCCCGTGATCACCTCGCACCTCGGGGGCGCCGACAGCGGCCGCAGTTTCGGCGAGCGCGCCGGCAACTACGCGACCGCCGCCACCGACGCCGCCGTGCCGGTCATCGGACCGGAACTCGCCGTCACCCGCACCTACAACTCGCAGGACCCCCGCCAGGGCAACGCCTTCGGCACGGGCTGGGCCACCCGCTGGGACATGCGCGCCAAGGCCGAAGCCGACGGGAACGTCCTCATCACGCTCGCCAACGGCAGCCAGGTCCGCTTCGGCCGCAACAACGACGGCACCTACAGCGCACCCTCCGGCTCGACGGGCATCCTGACCGCCGTACCGGGCGGCGGATGGACGCTGCGCGACGCGAGCGCCACTCTGTACACCTTCGACGCCACCGGTCTGCTGACCAAGACCACCGACGGCCACGGCCGCGAGCAGCTCCTCACCTACACCGGCGGGCTGCTGACGAAGGCAACGGACGCCCTGTCCAAGCGCGCGCTCACCTTCACCTGGAGCGGCGGCCGGATCAGCTCGGTCTCCACCGACGCCGTCGGCCCCGGCGCTCCGGCGCTCACCTGGACCTACACCTACAGCAACGGCCGCCTCACCAAGGTCTGCCCGCCCACCTCCACGACCGCCTGCTCCGTCTACGAGTACACCGGCGCCTCCCAGTACCGCAGCACCGTCCTCGACGCCAACCCTGTCTCCTACTGGCGCCTGAACGAGGCCGAAGGCTCGGCCGCCGCCAGCGAGGCGGTCTCGCGCACGGGCCTGAACGCCGGCCGCTACCGCAACGTCGCCCTCGGCACCCCTGGAGTCCTGACCGGGACCGACAACAAGGCGACCACGTTCAACGGCACCACCTCCTACGTCGAGCTCCCCGAAGCCACGCTCTCCTCCTCGAAGATCCTGACCGCCGAGCTGTGGTTCAAGACCACCAAGCCCGGCGTCCTCCTCGGTTTCCAGGACAAGCGGATCACCGACGGCAAGCCGTACATGTGGAACCCGGCCCTCGTCATCGATGCCTCCGGCAAGCTTCGTGGCGGCTTCGAGCTGGCCGGCGAATGGAAAGACCCGATGGCCTCGACGGCCGTGGTCACGGACGGGACATGGCACCATGCGGTCCTCACCAGCAGCGGAACCGGCGAGACCCTCTACCTCGACGGTCAGAGCGTCGGCTCGCGCACCGGGACCGTGGACCACAGCGCCAAGACGTTCACCTACCTGGGCGCCGGCTTCTCCAGCGTGGGCTGGGACGGCAACCCCGCCCAGGAGGTCCGCTACTTCAACGGCGTCATGGACGACGTCGCCGTCTACCACCGCGCCCTGGACGCGGGCACGGTCCGCGCCCACTACGACGCACGCACCGGCACGTCCAAGCTGACCAAGTCCAAACTGCCCTCAGGCCGGACCGCAGCACAGATCGTCTACGACAGCGACACCGAGCGGGCCACCCAGGTCACCGACGCCTCGGGCGGCACCTGGCAGATCTCCGCACCCCGCTACTCCGCGGGCTCCCAGGCCTACGCATCCGCCGTCCAGGGGACGAGCCCGGTCAACTACTGGCGCCTGGGCGACACCAGCGGAGCGGCCGCCGCCGACGAGATATCCAGCGGCGGAAACGGCTCGTACCACGACGGTGTCACCCTCGGCTCGGTCGGTGCCTTCCTCGACGGAGACGACGGCTCGATCACCCTTGACGGCACCAAGGGCGCCGTCGACGTCCCCGCCGAAACCATCGACGGCGCAACCACTCTCGCCGTCGAGATGTGGTTCCGCACCGACAAGCCCAATGGAGTCCTCGTCGGACTCCAGAACGCCGAACTCGGCGCCAGGCCCACCCAGTACAACCCCAGCCTCCTCATCGACGCCGACGGAAAACTCCGCGGAGAACTGTGGCGCGGCACCAAGGGCACCTCGATCACCAGCAGCCAACCGGTGACCGACAACCAATGGCACCACGTCGCACTCACCGGCGGCGCCGCAGGCCAGACCATGTACCTGGACGGCGCGAAGGTCGGCTTCCAAGCAGGCGCCGTCAAGCCCGAGACCGTCGTACAGGCCTACCTCGGCGCCGGCTACTCAACCTGGGGTTGGGACGGGCAAGCGGAAGGCACGCGCTACTTCTCCGGCCAGCTCGACGAGGCCGCGTTCTACAACAAGGAACTCGACGCCGCCACCGTCGCCGACCACTACAAGGCCCGCACCCGCCTCGTCACCGGAAGCGGCGACCAGTACCAGGGCGCCGTCATGGCGGACACCCCCACCAGCTACTGGCAGCTCGACGAGACCACCGGAACCCGCGTCACCAACAAGATCACCGCAACCGGCGGCAACGGCACCTACACCAAGGCAAAACTCGCCACCCCCGGCACCTTCGGAAGCGGCGACCGCACCGCGGCCGAATTCACCGGCGACGGCTACGCACAGTTTCCCGGGGCCGGGATCATCCCCGACACCGACCTCTCGGTCGAGCTCTGGTTCAAGACCAGCCGGCCTGGTGTTCTCCTCAGCAACCAGAGCCAGCCGCTCCCTCAGGCGTCGGTCAACTATGCACCCGTGCTCTACGTAGGCGCTGACAACAAGCTCCACGGTCAGTACCTCACCCCGGGCATCACGCCCACCAACACCTCACCGGGCACGGTGACGGACAACCAGTGGCACCACGCAGTCCTCACCGCCCAGGGGTCCACCCAGACGCTGTATCTCGACGGCACACAGGTCGCCCAGGCCACCAACGTTCCCGTCGACCACGAAACCAACAAGCACACCTATATCGGCGCCGGCTACACCATGGGCTGGCCCGCCTCCCCAGGTGACGGCATCACCTACTTCACCGGTCAGCTCGACGAGGTCGCCGTCTACCCCCGCCCCCTGACGGGCGAGCAGATCGCGAAGCACTACAACGCCCGCACCCTCGCCTCGGGTTCCTCCCTCTCGTCGACCGTCACGGTCACCAACCCCATGGGTGCCAAGACCACCAGCACCTATGACGCTGTCCGCGGCCAGCGCCGTACCGCATCGACCGACGCGGAGGGCGGCGTGACGACGTACGCCTACGACACGGGCGGCTTCCTCCACACCGTCACCGACCCGAACGGCCATGCGACCGTCACCGGCCACGACGAGCGCGGCAACACCGTCTCGACGACGAAATGCCGTGACGCGGATTCCTGCTGGACCTCGTTCGCCGAGTACCACTACAACGCCGCAGACCCCCTGGACCCCCGCAACGGCAAGCCGACAGCCGTACGGGACGCTCGCTCCACCGGCGCGTCCGACGACCGCTACAGGACAACCACTTCGTACACATCACTCGGTCTGACCGACGCCGTCACGCTCGCCGACGGCCGCGCCTCGAAGACCACCTACACCACAGGCAGTGAGCCCGCTGTCGGCGGCGGAAACACCCCCGCGGGGCTCGTCGCCACCCGCAAGACGCCGGGCGGAGCCACCGTCTCGTACGAGTACTACGCGAGCGGGGACACAGCACAGTCGACGGCTGCCTCCGGTCTCATCACCAAGTACACCTATGACGGCATCGGCCGGACGGCGACCGAGACCGAGATATCGACGACCCAGCCCGGGGGAGTTACGACCGGGTTCACGTACGACGCCATGTCCCGGATCACCTCCGAGACCGGGCCAGGCGTCAAGAACGAGATCACCGGTGTCACCCACACCGCCCGCACCTCACGCACCTACGACGACGACGGCAACCTCCTGACGGAGTCGGTCGAGGACACCACCGGCGGGGACCCGAAGCGAACCAACGCCTACCGCTACAACACGCGGGGCCTCAACGACAGCCGCATCGACGCGGCCGGCAACGAGGTCACGTACGGGCACGACGCGCTGGGGCGGATCAACCGCGAGACGGACCCCATGGGCAACGTCACCACATACGCCTACACCCTGCGCGGCCAGGTCGCCGAGACAGTCCTCAAGAACTGGACGGGCGATCCTTCCGGCCAGACACGTGACCTGGTCACGGCCTCCCACTCCTACGACCCCGCAGGCCGCCTGGCCTCCACGACCGATGCCATGGGCGCCACCACCGCGTTCACCTACTTCGACGACGGCCTCAAGGCCAAGGTCACAGCCAAGGACGTCACCCAGTCCGACGGCAGCAAGCACGACATCGTCCTGGAAGCCAACGAATACGACGGCGCGGGCCACCTCACCCAGCAGACCACCGGCGGCGGCCGCACGACGGTGACCAGCACCGTCGACGCCACCGGCCGCACCACACGCACCGCGATCGACCCCAACGGTCTCAACCGCGTGACGACCATGGCCTACGACGGCGACGACAGGGTCACCGAGTCGACGCAGTCCATCGACGACTCTGGCAAGAAGCTCACCATCACGACTGAGTACGACGCAGGCGGCAACCCCAAGAAGTCCACCGTCACCGACGGCGCCAGCACCCGCACCAGCTCGGCCACCTTCGACCAGCGCGGCCTCCCGCTCACCGAAGTCAGCCCGCGGGGCAACACCACCACCAACCGCTACGACACACTCGGACGGCTGGTCGAGCAGACCGCGCCGCAGGTCCAGGCCGAGGAGAACGGCGGAACGGCCAGCGCCGTCACACCCAAGGTTCTCACCGGCTACAACACCTTCGCCGAGGCCACCGAGACGCGTGACGCGCGCGGCATGGTGACCCGTACCGAGACCGACAAACTGGGCCGGCCCACCGCAGTCACGCTCCCCGACTACACCCCGCCGGGCGGCACGAAGATCACCGCAGTGGCACGCACCGCCTACGACCAGCTCGGCCGCCCCACGTCGCAGACCGACCCCCTTGGACGGGCCACACTCTTCGACTACGACCAGCTGGGCAACCTGATCCGCAAGACCGATCCCCCGCTCGGATCGGCGACGGGTCTCCAGGCCCCGGGAGCCACCACCTTCAACGGCACCAGCACGTCCCTCTCCGGCGGCGGCGTCAGCACCTACACCTGGACACCGACCGGCCTGCCCCTGTCCGCGACCGACCCCACCGGCGCCCGCACCGAAGCCACCCACGACCAACTCGGCCGCCAGCTCACCGCGACCACAGTCGAACGAAAGCCAACCCTCCAGAACCTGGTGTCCCGCTACACCTGGGACGACGCGGGCAACCAGACGTCATCCACCACACCTGCCGGCCGCAGAACAACAGCCACGCACAGCACCGCGGGCGAAGCCCTGACGGTGACCGATCCCCAGGGCGGCATCACCCGGGCTGTTTACGACCGCCTCGGCCGCACCATCGAAACCAAGGACGCAACCGCCCGCAAGACCACCACGACGTACGACGCCATGGGCATGCCCCTCACGATCACCGACTTCGGAACCGGGACCACCGCCCTGCGCACGGTCTCCTCCGAGTACGACGCCGACGGCAACATCACGGCCTCTACCTCTGCCACCGGGTCCCGCCGCACCTACACCTACGACGCGCTCGGCCGCAAGACCAAGCAGACCGAGCCCGTCAACGCCACCGAATCGATCACGACCACCTTCGGCTACGACGCGGCGGGCAACCAGACCCGCCTGACCGACGGCCGCGGCAAGGCCACCTACTACACGTTCACCCCATGGGGCCTGCCCGAATCAACGATCGAACCGCCCACCACCCAGCACTGGAACCCCGACGTCCGCACCTGGACCACCACCTACGACGCCGCAGGCCAGCCGGTCAGCCAACTCCTGCCCGGCAACGTCAAGCGCCAGCGCACCTACGACGCCCTCGGTCGCCTCACCAACGAAACCGGCAGCGGCACCGCAGCAGCCACCCGCCCCCGCACCCTCTCCTACGACCTCGCAGGCCGCATGACAGGCTCCGGCGGAGACGGCGTCCTGGCCGACAACACCTACACCTACAACGACCGCGGACAGCTCCTCACCACCAATGGCCCGTCGGGCAAGTCCGCGTACACCTATGACGCCGACGGCAGCATGACGTCCCGCAAGGACGCCTCCGGCACCACTGCGTTCACCTACGACATGGGCGGCCGACTCGACACTGTCACCGACCCGCTCACCGGCACCCAGATACAGACCGACTTCGACGCGGCCGGCCGCCCCACACTCCAGCAGTACGCACGCCCCGGAACCGGCGGTAGCTACACGCCCACCGCCAAGCGCGCCTACAACTACGACAGCCTGGGCCGCCTCACCAAGGACACCGTCACCCGCACCGCAGGCGGCGACGTCCAGGGCCAGGCCTACGACTACGATCTCGCCGACCAACTGGTGAGGAAGACCACCACCGGCACGACCGGTGCGGCCGACAACACCTACACGTACGACCTCGCCGGCCGCATGACCTCTTGGAGCGACGGCACCTCCACCACCCCCTTCGAATGGGACAAGGCCGGCAACCTCACCAAGCGGGGCAACACCACCGGCACCTACGACTCCCGCAACCGCCTGGAGACCTGGGGCACCGAAACCTACGCCTACAGCGCCCGCGGCACCGAGAAGACCATCACCGAAACCGCAGGCGGTGCCACCCGCACCATTCAGACCGACGCCTTCGAACGCACCATCACCAACGGCACCAGCACCTTCACCTACGACAGCCTCGACCGCGTCATGACGCACAACGGCACCGCCTTCACCTACGACGGCGGCTCCAACCACCTGGTCACCGACGGCACTACCACTTACACCCGTCAGCCTGACGGAACCGTCCTGTCCACCGGGGTCACCGGCCAGGCTGGGGCGGCCCGCCTCGCTGTCACCGACCAGCACACCGACCTCGTCGCCAGCCTGGCGCCCGACGGCACCGCCGTCGCCGGCTCCCGCACCTACGACCCCTTCGGGAAGACCACCGCCAGCCAGGGAACCAACCCCAACCTCGGCTACCAGTCCGGCTGGACCGACACTGCCAGCGGCGAGATCAACATGGCCGCCCGCTGGTACCAGCCCGGCATCGGCAGCTTCACCAGCCGCGACACCTGGCAACTCGACCCCAACCCTTCGGTCCAGGCCAACCGCTACACCTACGCCAACGCAAGCCCCCTCAACTTCATCGACCCCACCGGGCACGACACCATAACCAGGGAAAACACACGGAACCTGGCCCCAGGGCGCATTCAACCCCCAGCCGGGAGCTATTGGAATACAGCCTTCACAGCACTTTCGTGGGGAGTCAGGTTCAACCCCATCGGCATCTCCGTCCGCGTCGCCATGGAGGTTCTGGCCCCGACGCCGGCGTACGCTCCCGAATCGCACCGCGATAGTGGCTTCGGTATTTTCGGAGGGGGGAGTCGCTGCACCCACTGGTTGTGCGGCAACGGTTCAGGGCCCAGTGCGAGCTCCCGCGAGGAGATCGGAGAGGCCGCAAGCGGGTCAAGGGGTGGCGGTGGCAGACGCTGCTACACCAGATGTGGTCCCCCGCGGTCACACCCGCTGGCGCCCCCGTTTTCACCTCCGCCTCCGCCCCCGCCGCCGCAGAACCCCAACAACCCCGCCTCTGAACTTAAGATTCAGGCAAACCTGGCAGCGGTCCATGATCGCTGGACCATCGACGCTGGCTATCTGCAGCAGTTCACATCTGAGCAGATAATGGAGAAGCTTGGCGCGTTCGGATACACCCCGGAGGAGGCAGCACAGGCAGCAGCAGCCTTTGCGGACGACCCCAACTCGCCTGGAATCACTACCGAAGACGAGGATCCCTGCAGCCGAGACCGAACAGAGCGGTACCGGTACCAGCCTTTGGGGGACGAGGGAACCCCGAGCGGGGCAACTGCTCTTATATGCCCCACCGATCTCAAGGGGCCCAATTCTCGAGGCCCTAAGAAGGGGTCTTGGAATCCTCCAGGATACCTTGCGAAGAGAGATAGGGATAATGTCTGGATCTTCGATCGAAGTCACATAATTGGAGACCGATTCCATGGGGATTGGATCAAGGAGAACATATTCACTGGATTCAAGGAGATGAATGCCGGCGGTATGAAGAAGTGCGAGAACAGGATGGCGGAATCGCTAGAAAAGGGTAATGCGGTGCTGTATTCCGGTCGACTCGAATATGGTGACGGGCGAAAGAATCTACCTACGGCGATAGTTATGAATGCGTACACCGCCAAGGGAGTCCTATTTTCTGGGGTTCGCGTGAATAATAGGCCAGGGACGCAGGTGACTTGTTGACGCTTCGCGCGCTAGAGAGCGCTTTGTCTGGGTTGGTTCGAATCAAGTCCACGGATAGGGGGATCGATTGGATAGCGATTGCGTCCCGGCTGGGAACCCTTTTTCCCGACGACTATGTCGACCTAGCGAATTCATATCCCTCCTTCGTTATTGACGATTTCCTCTCCGTGCACATTCCTGACCGTGGCGACGAGGAGCGATGGGGTTCGGGTCGGCTCGATGTCCTCGCGCCACTGGATTCGCTCTGGATGTCTGGGATGTCTCAGGGGTACACTCCGTACCCCGAGCCGGGCGGCCTGATCATGTGGGGGGACTCCTGCGACGGCGATAGTTTCTACTGGCGCACCACAGGGGATAGCCCAAACTCTTGGACTATCGTGGTGGCCGGGGCTAACGATGATTGGTCCGAGTTTCAGGGATCGCTGACTGACTACCTGGCCGGGTTGATTACAGGGGATGTTGCACCATATGGGCTTCCACCCGATTTCCCGGGCCGAACGCCGGCGGTAGACATCTGAGAAGGTTGATGAAGGCGACGACCGTGTCGCAAAGGAGGACGTGCAGGCAGGCGCGACAGACCATGGGATCCTCCTTTCCGTGACGGCCCGGCTACGGCGTAGTCGGGCCTCCGGGTGTTCTGCAACGTGTCGCTGAGGGGGAGGGGATTTGCGGTATCCGTGGCTCGGTGAGTTGGGGTGTTGCAGGTTCATGTGCGAGCGGCTTTGCGGCGTCAGGTGCGGCTTGATCTGGGGTTGTTGCGTGTCGGTTGAGAACTGTGCAGGTCAGCTGGGTGTTCAGGGCTGATTCAAAGTCCAGATGATCATGTTGGGTTGCTGGTCAGGCCAGGTCGAGGAGGTCCAGTGGGCGTGTGAAGGGGGCGTAGGAGGTTTCCCGTAGGCCGGCGGCGATGCTGCGGTGGCCCGCGTCCCGCAGGGTGGTGATGGCGAAGTTCCGCAGCGTGGCCATGTTCTCCGGGCCGCGCCCGGCCCGGATCTTCGAAGCGTCCTCGGTGAACGTCACGTCCCTGACATGGTGCAGGGCCTCGATTTCCCATTGCGACCTGGCCAGGCGGCCGATGGCCTGTGGCGATGCCTCACGGGCCGTCATGTCGGTGATCGCGTAGACAGTCTGCCGGGTGACCGTGCCGGTCTTGATGTCGGTGCGGTGCCGCAGGATCTTCGCCGCCTGGACCGTGTGTGGGAAGTCCAGGCCCAGATCGGTGACCGTAAGCGTGCGGACCGAGTGTTTCGCGCCGGCCGTGCCCGGCCTCGCGGTCGTAGCGGCGGGAGGTCACTTCCTTCCACGGCAACGCACGCAGCGCGGCGGCCAGACCCGGCTGGTTTCCCTTGACGATCAGCAGGTAGTGCGCCTTCTTCGCCTCCACCAGCCACTTCGCGTGTTCGCGGTGCGTGTGCAGGGCGTCGGCGGTGACGACCACGCCGGTCAGGTCGAACGGTGCCAGCAGGCGTGTAAAGCCGGTGACCTCGGTGGTCTTGTCCGGTACCCGCAGCTGGCTGACGGTGCGTCCACCGGGTACGACGGCCGACAGCAGGTGGGCGGCCGGAGCGGTATCAGTGCGCGAGCCGCGCGCGGTCTTACCGTCCACCGCAACTGATGCGGCCCCCGCAGGGTCGCTTCCGAGCAGGTCGGCCAGGGCGCCGGGGCATACCAGGGTCAGCACGCGGCGGAGAGTGGAGGCGGAGGGGGCGCGACGCACTGCGAACGGCCCGCCCGGACGGATGCCGAGTCGTTCGAGGGCGTCCTGGGGAGCGTGGCGGGCCCACTGGCCGACGGCCAGGTAGGAGCGGGCGTCGGCCAGGACCGCGCTTGCCGCGGTGAGCAGAACGGAGACCAGGGTGTGGCGCCGTCCGCGTCGATCACGGGGGTCGGTCAGATGACAGAGCCGCTCAGCCGGTGCGGGGACGGCGCGGTGTTGACGGGACGGCGTCTTGGTCAGACAGACGGTGGCAGACTGACGACACATCGAGGCTCCGGTTGTACAGGGCGACTTGGGAAGGTCACCCCTTCAACCGGAGCCTCTTTGCCTGCGTAAGGGCTGTCCCGTAAAGGCTGGTTGAGTCACGTAGCCGAGGCTCCGGATATCGACGGGACTCCGGACGGGCAGCTCTGGCAGCCTGCGGACATGTCAGAGTTGCGAGAACACGCGGGCCGTCGCTACGCCATCCAGTCCCTCTACGCCGGGCCCGACGACGCCTGGACCATAGAGCTGAGCGAGGCCGTACCCGCGCCGGCCGCGTGGGCCGAGATCCCGAACACCATGAGTCACCGACCCGGGGTGGCCTTCCTCGCGGCGTTCGTCCCCGACGAGGATCCGACACTGGAGCCGACCGTCCACATCCACAGCCATGACGAGCACGTCATCCCCTACGAGATCATGCGCTGGTTCATGGAGCAGGTCACCGAGCAGGTAGAACGCTGCCGGGCTGCCTACGCGCAGCAGAAGCTTGAAGCAGTGGAATGATCTTGACATGGCTGGTGTGATCACGGCGTCAGAGCCTTCCTGGATAGCCCCGTTCACCGGGCTGCGCGTGCGGGACTTCCGAAAGCTGGTGACGGCCATGCGCCGCGAGGGCGCCGACACGGTGCGGCCAGGCCGGCCGTGGAGACTGCCGCTGGAGGACCGGGTGCTTCTGGTCGCCGCCTACTGGCGAACCAACCTGACGCTACGGCAGCTCGCCCCGCTGTTCGGTGTGTCCAAGTCGGCGGCCGACCGGATCATCGACCACATCGGCCCGCTGCTCGCGCTCAGGCCCCGCCGTCGGTTCCGCAAGGACGCTGTGCTGATCGTGGACGGCACTCTGGTCCCCACCCGCGACCACACCATCGCCGCGCAGTCCAAGAACTACAGGTACTCCACCAACCACCAGGTCGTCATCGATGCCCACACCCGCCTGGTCGTCGCGGTCGGCAAACCCGTCCCGGGCAACCGCAACGACTGCAAAGCATGGGCCGAGTCGGGCGCCGCAGCCGCCTGGCGTCAGCGTCGAGGTCGCGTGCCAGCGCTCAACCCAGTTGGCCCAGTAGCCCGTTGCACCCTCGATCGCCGAGGGCCCGGGGCCGTGCCGGGGCCGCGGCGGCGGATCGGCGTGGCCGAGAGCAGCAACGGCGCGGTGGATCCCGTGGAGGTCGCTGGCCCACTCGCTCTCCTGCATGGCCGCCGACGCGCGGACCGCGTCCAGGGCCGGAGTGGACAGAGCCTCCAGCCGGGGACTGCGGTTCAGCAGCAGGATCTGGCAGACCGCCGAGGTGAGCCGGCTGGGACGGCGCTGGTAGCCCCAGTCGCCGAGGACCGCAAGAACCTTCCCGACCGCGGCGTCGACCGCGCTCTCGCCGAAGACCCGGTGGGCGAGAGTGGGCCGCTGGAAGCGTCCGACCTGCTCGAACGCGGTAAAGCCGCCGAGGAGGTAGGCGTAGGCGATCACGAACGGGCGGGCGTTCGGGCCGATCTGACCGCCCCACCGACGTCGGAACTCGGCCCCGGACCGGTCGATCAGGTCGGCCCAGTCCTGGTCGGACCAGCCCCAGTAGCTGCGGCCGAGTTCACCACAGCGGACCAGGACAAGGCCGGCCGCGTCGCGGGCGAACCGTCGTTGGTGGCCGGTGCCTGGAGCCCAGCGGAGGCAGTCCCGGGCGTGGGCCAGCGGCTCGACCAACCGCCTCGGGGCTGCCGCGGGCGTCAGTCCCAGGCGTCTGACCTGCTCGATCCCCAGGGCACCGAGCGCCTTCGACTCGGCATGGGTCAGCAGGGCTCGCCGGTCGTAGCGGGCGAGGTCAAGCGGCCATATCCAGTCCGCTGCATCCGCGCTGCCCGCGGACAACGCCGGGGTCGTCGTCGTCAACGGTTCACCCCGCCCGGATGGCCGGCGCGGGTGAGCATGTCGATGCGCCAGGAGTGGATCTGCTGCATGCCACGGTTCAGCTTCTCCGCGAGGTCCCGTCCGGACAGGTGGATGTAGGGCATGGTCGACTCGGCGTGGCGGTGTCCGGCGAAGGTCGCGATGGCATGCAGTTCCCAGCCCATCCTGGCCAGGTCGGTCAGGCAGAGGTGGCGGGTTGTGTGGGTCGAGAAGCGCGGCAGATCGGCGGCCAGGGCGACGCGGCGGACCACCTTCGACCAGGTCCACAGGCTCAGCGGCTGACCGTGGTTGCGGCGCGACTCCGACAGGAACAGCGGGCCGCGGGCCCGACTGATCGTCGCCCTGTGCGCGAGGTAGCCGGACAGCAGCACGCCCGTCGGCGCGGAGTACGGGACCACGCGCTCGCGGCGGGTCTTCGTCGTCTCCGCCCTGATCCGAAGCGTTCGGTGGGCTGGATCGACGTCGTCGGTCCGCAGGGAGCACAGTTCCTCGCGTCGCAGAGCGGCGTCGTAGGCCAGGGCGAGCATCACCCGGTTCCGTGCCGACTCCTCCCGTACGACGTCCAGCAGGTCGAGCCACTGTTGTTCGCTGGGGATCCACGGCAGCTTCACCAGGCGCGGCACCAGGCCGCGTTCGTGGCTGCCGAACTTCCGGCCTGGCGTGTAGCGGCCTCGGCCGACCGGGTTCGACTCCCGCAGCCCTTCCTCGATCAGGTAGTCGTAGAACAGGCGGACCGGCACCAACCGCTGCTGCAAGGTCGCGTTCGCCAGACCCACCCCGGAGTCCAGCGCGACCACGTTCGCTCCACGGCGGCTCGGCCGCGTGGACAGGTCCTTCACGAACGCGGCCACGTGCAGCCGGCCCGCCGTGATCGGATCGACGTCCTCCCGCTCGCAGATCAGCAGGTACTCGGCCAGACCTCGCGCGTAGGCGTCGATCGTCCGCGGAGCCCGCCCGAGGTCCGTCCACACCCGCAGCCACTCGGCCGCCCGCTCATGGCGGCTCAGGACCGGCCATTTCTCCTCCAACACCACCGCGCTGCCCAACACGCCTCCTCAGCCCATGGGGACGCCGCAGGATACGAGACGCATCCTGCGGCACGTGATTCCACGTAACTGATAGGCGCACGGTCTGGGGCTTCATGGCCCGCTGGGCCGCGGCCGGTGTGACCGGCCAGATCCGCGACCACCTCGCCGGACGGATCCGCCGCGACATGGGCAAAGGCCCCAGGGCAGTCGCCACCGTGATTGACTCACAGTCCGTCAAGGCCGCCGAGAC
Organism: Streptomyces virginiae; assembly: GCF_041432505.1. Lineage (GTDB taxonomy): Bacteria > Actinomycetota > Actinomycetes > Streptomycetales > Streptomycetaceae > Streptomyces > Streptomyces virginiae_A. Next base: position 16,451 of record NZ_CP107873.1, on the reverse strand, counting down.
GGTCGGCAAGGACTCCCGCGGCTACGACGCGGGAAAGAAGATCAACGGCCGAAAGCGCCACATGGTCGTCGACACCCGCGGGCTTCCCTTGTTCGTGATGGTCACCCCCGCCGACCTCCACGACAGCCATGCGGCCAAGGAAGTCCTCTTCCGCCTGCGCGCAGCCGAGGGTAGATACGCTGGCCTGGCACGCCTTCTCTGGCGGCCAGGCTCGCGTTGGTCGAGCACCACACCGGGCGGTGCCCGCGTCGTGCCCCTGTTGCTTGTCTCCGTTCCCAGCATGGGGGACCTCCTGGTGGTTGCATCGGGGACCGTCTGCCTCTTCCCGGTCGCTGCTCGCATCGCGAGCCCGAGGTCGAGGCCTGTGGCAGGGGGTGGGTCAGATGGCGGCGGCGAAGGTGTCGGCGATCGGGGTGAGGGGGACGCCGTGGTCGTTGAGGTCGTCGACCACATCGGACCAGTCCAGGGCTGGCGTGCCGGCGGCAGGTGGCTGGGGCGGGCGGGTGGGGTGTGCGGGTTCGGGCCGGTTTGGTGCAGGTCCGGTCCGCACGGTGATGGCCGCCGCTCGTGTGAGGAGCAGTCCGTCGGTGGGCGGGACGACCGCGATCTCCCCATGCCGTGCCGGGGCGGGTTCGACGGGCGGGTTGCCGCTGAGGAGGAGGCTGAGTAGCACGGTGGCGGACTGGTCGGTGAGGGTCTGGGCGGCTTCCTTGAGGCGGTGGCGCTGTGAGGCGGGCAGGGACAAGGCGAGGGCTTCGGCCTGACCGAAGCTGAGGGGCACCGCCACGCACACCTCGCGCGGGGAGTACTCCTGCCAGTCGAACTGCACCGAGCGGGGACCGTTGTGATCGATGCTGCGGAACAGGCGGGCGGGGTCGGTGATGGTCCGCGGGGTCAGGCGTACGGGGTGGCGCCGGGAGAGGTGATCCATACGAGCCTCGAACGGCAGCTGCTGCAACAGGCTCTTGCCGACCGCACTGGCATGCCCCGCGAACCGGAAGTCGACGCACTCGTAGACGCGAGGAGCCTGAGGGCCGTCGGACAGCCGCGAGATGTGGACCTCGCCGTCGGTGTAGCTGCTGACGTAGACCGCAGCACCCACCGCGTCCCGCAGCGTGGCCAGCGTCCGCTGCAACGCGCTCTCGGCCGCACCACCCGACGGCTGCGCCAGCGCCAGCAGATCCGGGCCCGGCGCATACCCGCCATCCAGCACATGACCGCGTGGCGGGAGCGGAACGCGGATGGGTGTGGCTCTTCTGAAGGGAAGGTGCGGATGGGTGGTGAACCCGCATCGGGTCTGTTCCAGTCAGGAGAGCCGCAAGTCGATCCAGGGGATCGTGTCTCCAGGTAGCAGGTATCGCTCGGTCTCGACGAAGCCGTGCTTCAGCGCAAACCGGAGTCCGTCCTCATTGGAGGACAGAACGACGGTCTCGATCACCTCGGCCCCCAGTTCCCGTGCCCGGTTGACCCCGCGCGCATAGAGTTCCCCGCCGAACCCCTGCCTGCGGTGAGGGGCGAGCACTCGGGCGATGACTGTGGCCGTCCGTGTTTCGTCCGTCGGCGGGCGGACCGTGCTGCAGCCCACGAGATCGTCACCGAGATACGCGATCTCCAGGTGGTGGCGCTGGGCACGTTCCCGTACTTCGTCCAGGCACAGGGAATGGGTAGGAATGATCACGTTGTGGGCGTACTGCCAGTCTTTGAGCATGGCGTCGCCGTCCGGCCGCTGGATACGAAGATCAGACATCTCAGCAGGAGACCCGAGGACACCTTGGACGTCAACTCTGCTGGGTATTTCTATGTCTTCGGACAAGTCCCGAATCAAGCCATGAGGTCGTATTCCTGCTGGTCGGTCGCGGGGTAGAGGCGCTCGTGCTCGCGGGCTGCGTGGTAGCGCCAGTAGGAGTCGAGGTCGCCGTTGGCGACGACCGCGCGGAGCCGTAGGACGGCTTCGGCTCCGTCCAGGCCCCAGCGGGCGCCGGTGATGTCGAGGCGATCAGCGATCAGATGACGGCAGGCGCCCTCGACCGCCCCTGTGGCGATCGGCCACCCGCTGTTGAGCGCGGTGTCGTAGCGGAGCTGGTCGAGGTGGCCGGTCAGGTAGCGGTGGCAGGCGTCGACGGCCTCGCGTCGGGCGGCCGACAGGTGTTCCCGGTCGGCTTGGGCGGTCATCTGGTCGGCGGTGCGGGAGGCATGGCCAGCGAGGATCGCGGTCAGATGGTCGGCCGCCCAGCCTTCGGCCTCGGTGGTGCCGGGCTTGTTGAAGGCGTGGGCGGCGGCCCAGACGTACTCGGCGACGTGCACGAAGTCCAGCAGCACGTGCAGCGTGACACCGCGCCGGCCAGCCTCGGCGGTGACCAGGTCAAGCTGATGACGGGCGCCGTCGACGAGGACGATCCACGGCCGCAGATGCTTCGGGTCGCGGGCCTGGGCTTGGTCGAATGCGTCGGCGATGACCTGCGCGGGCGGGCGGACCAGCGAGGCTGTGCACCATTTGTTCTCGGCCTTCGGCCCCGGGCGAGCGGGGCGTTCGCCCCTTCGGCCGCCGGGCGGGTGGATCACGTCGTGGGGGCGCCTGGGGGCCGGGCGGGTGTCGAAGACACAGGCCACGGTCGCCATCCGCTTCCGGTTCGGCTTCTCGCCTGGCGCGAGCCGGCCGCGATGACCGCTGGCGGCTTTCGCGGCGGCCCGGCGGGTGGCCTCTCGCAGGGCCTCGGGCCGCATGACCACGCCCTTGCCGTCCACCTGGACCACCAGCGGCATCTGCCGGCTGCATGGGAACGGGATCCGGGCCTGGTAGAAGCTGTCGGCGTCGACCGCGGCCGCGACCACCAGTTCTTCGAGTCGGCGTTTGCCCAGCACCTTCCCGCAGCGACGCTCGACCGCCTGCTGGGCTTGGTCGAACGAGCCGCGCACGGCTTCGGTGACCGCGAGCCGGCGCAGGCCCATAGAGTGCCGGCCCGCAGGAAGTGACAGCGCGGCGTCGGCGGGGTGCACGTTGCCGACGCCCGGGCCCCGATGAGCAACCCGGCCAACGCGGACCAGCCCGAACACAGTGGCCAGCCAGCGGGAGTGTCCCGTCTCCCGCCAGGGCCTGCCTCGTCCCTCCGGCCCCACCACGAGAGGCCTGCTGCCGGCGCGGACCGGCTGTTCTTCGCGCATCGCACGCAGGTCCAAATGGTCCTGCAGCAGCTGCCGTAACAGCTCCCGCCCGGCGGCGTCGAGGTGTTCTTCCAGCTCGGCGTGGGTCCACGCGCCCGCATCCGTGCCCGACAGGGTGCGCATCAGCGTCTCGAAGGCACTGACCGAGCGGGCAAAGAGGTCAGCGGTGGCATGAGTGTCGTACGGTTTCATCTCCGGGGCTCTTCCTGTCCTGCATCCGATTGGGTCGCACCTTCGAATGTAGGGGGAAGAGCCCTGTTATCAGCTGGAGTTAGGCGAAGCATCCGATCGGCGGCGGGCCGGGGTGAACATGCCGGGGGTGTCCTCGTCCAGCCAGCCCCGTTCCACCAGCCGCTTCAGCTTTGACCGGGTTCCCTCGATCTTCCCGGTCTCGGCCGGCAGTCCGATCCTTGGCACGATCTGCTTGGCGCGGACCGGCCCCGGCGCGTCCGCCACCACCTCCACGATGTCGCGGTACACCGACGGCAGCACATCCGGCATCATCCCGGGCTGCCAGTTCGGCACGGTCAGCACCCCGATTACCTGCCTCTCGGCCCCCGCATACGCCGACACCGCCCGCTCACCCGCAGGCGACTGTCCGGCACCGGCCGCCGCCACGGACACTTGCGGATCCATCTCCGCGAGCACTTCGGCGACCGTCGCCCGCGTGATCCGCAGACGCTCCAGCCCCTCCCGGGCCACCTCCAGCCTCCCGGACAGCTCAGCGAGCTCGGCTTCGAGCTCTTCCACCCGAACCCGGGCGGCCGCCTCGCGGGCTTCCAACTCCTCGAACAGCGAGCCCATCCGCTCCCCCTCCTCCACCACCACGGTAGAGACGAGAAGCCCCGAACACAGCCCGATCAGCGTTCTCCCAGCTCAGCACTTCCCTTCAAAGGAACTGCACCCAACGCGGATCCGGCTGGCCCGGCGCTCGACCTTGACGTCGCCCAGCAGGGGCAGTTCGCCGATGCGGCCCCCGACTGCCACGGACCGGCCGAGGAACCCGGCCCCGAGGAGGACAGCTCGTGGGGGTTGGCACCGCCGCCGAGCGCGGAGTACCTGGCGTGGCGTGAGCAGCAGGCACAGGCCCGTCTTGCCCCGCTCGGCCGGTAGAACCACCCACTCGCCCAGTGCCCCAATACGGGGCGCCGGGCACACCCTTGGCCGAAAGCCCTCCGTGTGGGCTGTAGGCGCCTCATACGCGGACGCGCGGGTTGCCCGAGCCTCCTCGGCTTCAGGGCTCTGTGACAGGCGCTCAGCGAGCCGCCTGTGACGTCGGGTGCCGGAGCGGCAGGGTGCCGGCGGTTCAGGCGGTTGGGTGGGGCCGCCCGTTCCGAGCCGACGGGATCCTGTTCTCGGGTGGAGCCGTCCGGCGCGAGGCCGTCGCAGGCCGGGGGCGGCCGCGCCCTCGCGCCGACATGGCGTGTGCGGGTGAGGCCCGGTGCCCGGTTCTTCGGAAGCAGTACCACCGGGCTGCAAACCTCGACGGACCGTCTCACGGCGCCGGTACGCTTGTCGGTATGACGACGGTGGAGCAGAGGGACCGAGACACGAGTCCCGTGATCTCGATCCTTGCTCCTGCTCCGAGTCAGGAATTGGCCGACTCCACGTACCGCCTCGCCCTTGCCATGCTCGACGGTCTCCCATACCAGGACACGCTTCGGGGGGCCGAGACCCTGACCGAAACCCTCGTGCAGAGGCCGGGCCGAGCGACGCGCTTGGGCGTGATGTGGTCCGGCCAATCGCGCCTGACCTCACTTCTTGAGGCGTTTCGGCGTGGTTCGGCGGCTGCCGAGGACGCTCGTGGCGCGTTCGGCGTGCTCTTGGGCGAGGCCTTCGGTGAGGTTTCGCAGGCGCGAGTCGATGAACTTCGGCGGCCACACGAGTACGGGTACACGTACAAGTACGAGGACGAGCGGCCCGCGAAGGGGGCCAGCGGTCCCGAGATTTTCGGCGCGTATGTGCTGTCGGCGGGGCTGTTGGCACAGACCGTCGACGATGTCCTGCCGACGAGCAGCTTCGGTTGGCGCGAACGCGAAGCAAGGCCCCTCGCCCTCCTCCACGTAGCGGAGTTCGGCGACCTTGCCGCGCTTGCCGACATGATCGCGGTGTGGCGGGCTGACCTCCTGCTGGCCATCCAGCGGTGGTTGTCCCCGGCTGCGTACGAGTACGTCGACCATGGGCCGCCGCTCGCGTGCTCTCCGTGCGGTGTGATCCGGATGGCTTCACCCGAAGTTCCCCGTGGGCCGGAACTCGGTCTCCAGCTCGATGCCTCCAGCCCTTTCTGGGTGCTGACTGCCTGATCTCCGATCGGGCGCTGCGCCCGTTCATCGATGTGGAGATCAAGTTGAAGAGCATCATCGACGCGGTCATGTCGCTGGCCGCGGAGTATCCGATCGTGGCGGCCGTGGCCGTCGGAGTCGTCCTGGTGGTCGTGGTGCCGCCGGTCGTCAAGCACCTGGGTGTGCTGGTGCGGGAGTACTGGGCGCCCAAGGTGGCGCGGCTGCGCCGGAAGTTCGGACAGGTGTGCCGGCGGATCAGTGACCGGCTTGGGACAGAGGACGAAGCCTCTGCCGAAGCGATGTCCGGGGAGGACGTCTGTCGTCTGACCGAGAGGGTCTGAACCGAAGCGTCGGCTGGGCGGGCCCGCAGGGGTCCGCCCAGCCGACGCTGTGGGTTGAAGGGCGTCCGGGCCCTGCGTAAGGGTCCTCAGGTCGCGTGTGTGCGGACGCGTGTGACGCCCTGTCTCCTCCCGCAGCAGGAACCGTGGGAGGCGCGCAGGCGGCCTCATGTGGGCTTAGGCGCGGACGCCGCCGCAGCCGATCCATGGGGCTTCGCCCAGTGGGATCCCGACACGGAGGGCGGACTCCTCGGAGTCGGCAGCAACGGAGGAGGGGGAGGAGGCCGGCGCCGCGGCGGCGAAGCCGAAGAAGCGGGCAGCGAAGGGCCCTCTTCAGGTCTCGGAGCTGAAGCCGGTGGCCGGTGAGGGCGAGGTGTACGCGATGCTCGACGACCTCGGGGTGCTGACCTCCCCGGCCGCCCGCATCTCCACCCTGCGCCGCGCGGTACGGGAGTTCCTCGGGCACTACGCGGACGCCCGCTCGGGGGCCGTACGCGATGTACCCGCGCCGCCCCGAGCACGCCGCGCTCCGGCTGAGCATCGGGTGGCACCAGGCCGGGGGCCCTCTCCGTTCAAGCGCTGGCTACAAGGACGGGGATCGGATCGCCCGACCGGCCGGCTACCTCGCCGCGCTGCTCACCACCCACGAGTGCGACCACCCGAACTGTGAGGCCGGGGTGTTCCTCAACACCGGCGAGGAGTGCAACACCTGCCAGTACCGAGCCGCGGAGCGGATCGCCCAGGCGAAGGGGGCGCAGCTCCTCGCCGAGCAGCAGGTTCGCGCTGCGGCCGCGGCGGAGCTCCGGGCCCGGCAGTTGGCGGAGGAACGGGAGCAGGCGCACGGGGAGGCTCTGGAGGAGAACACGCGCCGCGAGGAGGCCGCCGCCCGCCGGGCAGCCCGGGAGGCCGCCGCGGCCGCCGAGGCTGAGGAGACCGCCCGCCTCCGCGCCGAACTCACCGAGCAGTTCGCCGCACTGGACGCCGCCGCGGCCCGGCCGGTTGTCCCTGCCCCCCTCCACGCCGCCCACGACCAGGACCCCGCCGACCCCGAGGCCGACGCCTTCCCGGTCGAGGAGGACCCGTTCGCCCCCGGCCACTTCGAGAACGAACCCGTTCTTGAGGCCCCCGTGCCGGACGTCACCGCCGACGTCCAAGAGCAGCAGGCGGCCGCTCCGGCCCCGTGGTCGCTTTCGCACCCGAACGCCCTATACGAGGCGGCGAAGGCCGCCCTGGCTTCCTAGGCCCCGTTCAAGACCTGCCCGGTGCCCGTTCAGGTGCCGGGCGGGCCCATGTCCGTGACTGCCCGTACGCAGCCCTGCGCGCCCCGTACGGCGATCAACGCCACCCCCCGAGATATCCACGCCGCTTGACCGCCCATCAGGCCAGCACAGGGCTGTACAGGGCCACACGCCGACGGGCGAGGGAGCGTCACCCATGACGGGGCTGGCTTTGTCGCCGAGAGGCAGCAGCGATTGTTTGTCAGAACCGGGAACGGTCTGTGGCGGCGCAGGACTGTGTTGTCGAGTTCTGGAAGCGCGTCGGTACTTGCGTCTGACTGCCTCATGTGGGTGCCGGTCCCCCCGTCATTCATGCGGTTGGCCAGGCGCCGAGTGCGCCGCCCAGTCGGGGGCTGGGGCCATCATCGGGGGCGGAAGCAACTGTTCCATCGGGGGCGGGAACAACTGTTCAGTGAGGGCTTGGGTGTTCCGAATCAAGAATTCGTTGATCGCCCAGAAGGTGGAGCGTGCCTCCGTAAGGGTTCCTTCGAGTTCCGTCTGCGGCAGCGGCGACCCTGTGCCGTGATGGATAGCCTCACGAATGCGCTGAGAGGTATCTGAGAGTTGGTCCACGAGCGGACGGGAGTCGAAGGGACCAGCCGGGCGGGTCCAGGTGCCTGTCAGCCGGGTGTCGGGAAGCCGGCGGCCCGCCATGCGATACAGCCCCGAGGTGAACTCCCTCAGCTCCGCTTGCAGCTGCCCGTCATAGCGCTCGGCGTCGACAGCCCGGCCCAGCTGCAGGTCGCTGATCGCGCGCTCAGCAGCAATCAGCCACGCCCTGGCCGCAGCGCGTGCTGCGGCGATGATCTCCAGTGTGAGCTCTTCCTCCGCTCGCCGGGCGGTTGCGGCTGCGGCTGCGGCATCGTCACGTCGTTTCGCCCGCTGCACCAAGAGGGCGCCGCCGGCGCCGAGGCCCGCCCCGCCAAGGCCACTAACCGTTGCAAGGATCGTCTCCCACATCGCCATCGCGCGATGGTCCACCAGGTGCAGCTTGGGCACAACGGTCCTACGCGCCAAATCTGGCTGAGCGCCCATGCTTCCTGGGCGGCGTGCATGCTCCTGCAACGAAGACGCTGGCACGGGCCAGTGAGGTGCGAACTGGTCAGTGGCGTGTGGGGCCTTCGCCGAGTGTGCGGCGGCCGGGTACGGACTGGGGCTCGGGGGCGGACTCTGCCGGGGGAGCCGGCGCGGTGCCCTCGGCGGCAAGGCGGGCCCTGCGGGATCCGGCGGAGGCAGCGGAGGCGCGGGGGCCCGTGCCCAAGACGCGTCGAGTGTTCACCAGGACAGTGTCCTGCGCGCGAGGACGTCTGCGCGGAGCTCTGCCGGTCGTCCGGCCCGACGACATCGAACGAACTCCTCGGCCCTGCACTGGTGGGGTTGCGCGGCTAACCCCCGCGTTCCGCACTGTGCTGTCTGCCCCTCACCGGAGTGCGCAGACTGCAACCCCCGGGAGAGGTGTGCAGCGCCATGTCCGCGGATCGTCCGGGGCCGCTCTTTCGGGAGGGAACCCCATGTCCACCGCTACCGACCCGCAGCCCCAGACCCCTCAGCAGCAGCCCCCGCGGCCGCCCCAGCAGCCGGCCACGGACCCGCTCCTGACGCTGTGCCTGGTCATCGTCGGCGCCGTGGTCCTCGCAACGGCCGGTTACATGTGCGTCGCCCACCCGTCGCTCACCGGGCCGATTGCGACGGTGGCGACGGTGGCCGGGGCTCTGGCTGCGGCGGTCGGCGTCGGGGTCGCCGTCTGCCGGCGCTGACCCGTGGCCCGGCAACGGGCCTGCTCGTTAACGACAAACGCCCCGCCCGGATCACCGGGCGGGCCCGTCGTCGTCGACCGACCCGCCGTGCAGGTCCCGGCCACGTCCCGATACCCGGCCGGCTGGGGCGTGATGACCTCCCACGCCGTCACCTGGCCCGGCAAGCGGCCGCACACGTCCTTCGTGGCGCTGCGCATGACGCAGGAAGCGGGCGGTTGGTGGGTGGCCCAGAGCGAGGACGTCGCCGACACCGACCTGACGGCCCCCGTGGACGCGGTGCTGTCCGCGCTGTCCCGGGAGGTCAGGTGATGCGGCGCCTGCGGGGCCGGACGGTGGCCATCCCGGTCATGGCGGTGCTCACCACGCTCGCCGTCATGTCCGGGGCCGCGCACGCCGAGACCGTCGACCCCGACGGGGTGGGCGGGCTGCTCCCGGCCCCGGCCGCCCCCACGGGCGGCGGAACGATGTACGAGACGTACCCGCACCTGCACGTCGGGGCGGGCGTGTTCACGCGGCACCTGCCTGCTGCTTGGCGCGGTTGATCTTGGCCTTGGTGTGGAGCTGCTCAGGGATCCGGATACGCCGCTCCCGGGCGGCCTGGTAGACGACCCCACGGAAGCGGCTCCTGCGCATGCGCACCGCCGCGTTGGTGATCTTCAGCTTGTCCGCGATCTCGGTGTCCGAGTACCCGTCGATGGTCAGCTGGATGACCGCCCGGGTCTCCCACTTCTGCTCGTCCAGGATCTTCTCGAAGACGGTGACGAAGGTCTCGTGCTCGGCCAGGTAGCCGGATGCCTGAAGCAGGCCCGCGAGGACGTCGGGGTGACGGGCCACGACGCCCTCACCCTGATCACCGCGCACGCCGACGGGCCCTACCTCCGCCTACGCGGTCTGCTCGCTGCGCGACCGCCCACCGACTCGTGCATCGCCCGAGCCCGGCACCACGCCACTGCCATCGCCCGCCCGGCGTTCTCCACCGCGGTACGTACTCCTCGGCCAGGGCCGCACCTCCAGCCGGGCCCGCAGCCCCAAGACCATCGAGAACTACGTGATCGCCATCTAGGGCACCCTCGAAGCGTGGATCGCCGACGGGCTCACCGATCCCCGTGAGATCACCAGGAAGCACATCGAGGACGCCCTGGACCCGCTCCGCAGTGACCAGGCCCGCCGCCTGCACACCGCACTGCGCTCCTTCTTCAGGGCCCTCAAACGCGAACGCCTCGTGTTCCGAGACCTGGCCCGCAGTGTCTCCCTCACCAGCAGCCGATCCGTGCCGACCGCGCTGCCTTCCGACCGCATTGCCGGTCTCCTGGACCGCCTCGATGACCCGCGCGACCGCCTCATGGTCGCCCTCGTCGCCATCTACGCCCTTCTCCCCGGACAGCTCGCCCACCTCCGGCGAACCGACCTCGACCGCAGCAAGGGCCGACTGCGCCTGCGCCGGGCGGGACGCATGGACCACGTCATCTACCTCGACGTCTTCACCCTGGGCCTGGCCACAGCGTGGGAGCTCCAGCGCCACCAGCGCTGGCCCGACAGCTCCAATCCCCACTTCTTCGTCACCCGCAACACCGCCGTCGACGACTCCGGCCCGCCCATCAGCGCCGGCGTGGTTCAGTTGCTCTTCCAGCGAGTCGGCCTGCCGGCCGGCCGCCTGCGCGTGGACCGAATCGTCGACGAGGCTCGTCTCAGCGCCGACCCCGTTCGGCTGATGGACCTCTTCGGCCTGTCCAACCTCTCCGCCACCCGATAGGTCCTGTCGGCACACCCCGACAAGAGAATCGGTCCCATTGCCCCGTAGATCGCTGTCCGCACACCTCCGGCAGTGAACCGAGGAGGCTGTGGTCGGCTGACGGCCCTGAGCCGGAAGGGCAGCCAGCCGGCCACACGGCCGGGCGGGGGAGGGAGTCTCCGGCCCCGGTGTCGCCACGCACGCCGCTGGAGTCCAGTTGGCGAGAAAATGCGCTGCGGTCGGCGGTCGCGTACTTGCCCCCCCGCCGGGCATCGAGGAGCCGTCGTGCGTGAAGCGGTACGCCGGGTGGATTCAACCAGCGGTGAGAAGCAGGTCTGGTCTGGCGTCGCCGGACCAGACTTCACCGCAGGAGCGCGTGACCACGGTCGGCTCGGTCCGGAGACTGAACGGTGCCTCGGAGTAAATCACCGAACAGGGACCGCTCAGGACTCAGCCTTCGCGCTCTCGACCATCAAGCCCCTTCGATGCCTGTGTCGCTCGCCGTCAGGTTTTCCACTGCGTAGTCGTTGCTTCGGATGGCCGACTCCAGACGGTTGGAGAACGCCCCGAGGTTCGATCGCTGGGCCGTGACAGTCTTGATCGCGACGTCGATCTTTGCGATGGTCGAGTTTGCGTCGATCGCCGTCATGACATTCACCGGGCCCGCCACGGCGACTCCGCCCTGCTGATCGGCCGGGGTGGCTGCGCCCTGATCCGCGGGGGTGGCCGCCTCGCCGGCGAAGAGATGCTGGATGTCGGCAGCGAAGATGTTCACTGCCAATGCCTCGTCGGTATTCGCGCCCACGTGCACGCGCAGTGTCCACGATGCCTGGGCGTTCGCGAGTGACGCCGGTGTGTTGATCTTCGCGGGCATCATGCCCAGCTCGTCGGCCGCCTGTACGTTGGCCTCGGCCGAGGCGTCGCTGAGCAATTTCATCTTGTTGAAGTCGGCCTGGTCGGCGACTCTGGCGATCTCGTCGGTCAGCTGGTCGACCTCGATCTGGATCGCCGAGCGGTCCTCTTCGCTGTAGGTGCCGTTCGCCGACTGGATCGACAGCACCCGCATCCGCTGCAGGACACCGGTCAGCTCATCGAGGTGCCCCTCGGTTGTCCTGATGAAGTCGAGCGCGGCGGAGGGCGACCGAACGTCGACCCTCTTCTCCAGAGGCGCGGCTGACACGTCGGGTGTCGTGGCCCCGGGTGCGGGAGTCAGACCAAGGCTCGCCCCCTGCTCCAGGAACTGAACCTTGGCGGGGCCCTTTGAGTTGGGCGTGGTCTCGGACACGTTGGCTCCTCACCAGCAGGCCCGTTGCCTGCCAGGCCGGAGCCTTTCATGACGCACCGTAATCGGACAACTACTGACTTCAACTCACTGGCCGGAAGCCGATCATGGCGTCCGTCAAACCCCGGAGTGCGCCCGCCTCGGCCCCAGAGACAGATCGACCGCTGCCTCAAGCCCATGATTATCGGCCTAAGGGTCAGCCTCCCGCCGCAGGGATGTCCCGCGTACTACCCAGCGAATGGTGACGAACCCACTGCAGACTCTCGGTCAGAACGGATCTCGGGCACCGGGTTCGTGGCCAATCTGCTTCCGGAATCCGGGAACCCGTCGGTTTCCATCTTCCGGCGGTTGGATGGTGGGAGGGTTCCTTCATGACCGATCCCGTGAACGACGGCGCACCGACGCCGACCACCCTGTCGATCTCTGTGAAGGACCTCGCGGACGCCGGCCTGGAACCGCAGTTGCGGTCCTGGGTCGGCTCCGGGCCCAACGAGCCGGTGACCGCCGAACAGATCACCCTGGTCATCGGGCAGGACGAGCTCACCCGGACCGCTGAAGCCCTCGGACGTGAGCCCGGCGACCTTGCCGCGGACATCGCCCTCGCCCTCCCCCAGCTGATCACGGCAGCCCCCGAGGGCAGCGTCGAACCGGCCCCCGCGCAGGACGGCGCCGGGGCCGTCCGCACCCGTGAACTGACACTCACGCCCCAGATGGTGGTCGGGGAAGCCGAGTCGGATGTCAATTACAGGGCCCCGCTCAAAATCAGCGCGAAGGGGACGACCTTCCAGCCGGGCGACTACACCGGCGTCGTGGCGATGATCTTCGACGCAGTACCTCCCGTGTAGGTCGAAGAGCGGTCCTCGACGAGGGCACGCCCGGGACAGGCGCGGTCGCCGGATGAACGATCGACCGCTCCTGTCCCCCTGGGGGGAACACCGATGTCGGCGGGGCCGGCGGCCGTGGCCCAACATGACCGGCCGGTCCCGCCTCGCGATCCAGCCCGGCGCCCGCTCCTGCGTTTGGCTTGGTACTCACACGTCCTTCAACGGGGGCGGGCCGGTAGAAGCCACCGGGCGGAGGAAGCCGCACGCCTCTGTACGCGGACCGACCAAGTCCTCCGAGGCGGAGGCCCTCCTGCGCGTCTGGGGCGACGGCGGGATCGACCCGCACCACGCCGCCCAGCGCCAGGCCCTCGAAGACCTCGCCGCCACCGAGATGGTCACCCACGGCGACATCCTCGACCGCTTGCAGGACAACGTGCTCCACAGCCTCCGGACGCTCTCCGAGTCGTCACCGCCTACTGACACACCCCATGTCGCCGACCACTGACATCTCGTGTCGTCTCCCACTTACGTTCTGACGTCGTCCGACACGACGAACCCCGCTACGCCCGGACCAGGGGCACCTACCCAGCCAAAACGCATACTCAATTCATGCATTGAGTATGCGGAATCAGTATTGAGCATGCTAAAGTAGCGTGCATGATGGGTGTTGAGGATCTCCTCAGGCTCACGGTTGCAGCGCTGATGACGCGCACCGGTGAGCGCCAGAACGACCTCGCCGACGGCCTCGGCCTGTCGCAGGCGCAGGTCTCACGCAAACAGGCGGGGCGCCAGCACTGGTCGCTGGAGGACGTTGACCGGCTCGCCGAGCACTTCGGTCTGCATTTCCTGGACCTGCTGGCCGGTCCCACGCACGCGGTCGGTGTACTCCACGGCTCGATCCCTGCCCTGCGCCCCGCGGACGCCGTGGCTCCCTCGGCCATCGCGCAGCCGGCCCCCGCCGCCCTGTTCGCCGCCGAGCCGGCCGCCGCCGCGCCCGCCCCCGCAGCACCGGTGGGGTTGTGTGTGCTGTGCGGGCAGCCGACCGGTGACGAACTGGAAGGGTTCCCGCAGCACCTGAGTGCCGAGGAGTGCGCGGCCGCCGTCGCCGCCGTACCCCCGGCCCCGGGCCCGGCGTCGGCCCCGGCAGCACCCGCACCGGCCCCCGTCCCGCAGCAGCTCCCCGCCGAGCCGCCGGCCCCGAAGCCGGCGGAGCCCGTCGCGGTGGAGCCCGTCACTCCGGAGCCTGAACCCGAGGTCGAGGTCGAGCCCGCGCCGGAGCCGGCCAGGACGGGGCCGGCCGTGGTGCGGGGGCCCCGGGCCTACGCCTCCGGGACGCTCGTCGACGAGATCACGGGCCGGGTGCACGAGGTGCTGGAGGAGTGCACGGGGGACCTGGCCGCCGCCCAGGCCGCGCTCATCAAGTCCGCGATCCCGGACGTGATGGCCTTGTTCAAGGCCTCGCGGGTCGGGGGCCGGTACGAGCACTCGGAGTTCCCGCCGACCGCCGACGTGCTGCGCAAGCGCTCCCAGAAGGGGTCGGACGAGATCTGGGAGGGCCGCCCGAAGTGGCGCAACCCCCACATCTTCCAGGCGGCCAAGAAGGGCGAGACGTTCGAGGTGACCGCCCTCGACATGAACGCGGCCTACCTGTCGGCCTTCAAGTGCTGGTTGCCGATCGGACAGCTCCGCGAGGACACCAGCGGCGTCCACGACCGGAAGAAGTCCGGGATCCACCTGCTCACTCCGGCCGAGTGGGAGCACACCGACCTGCCCAACCCGCTGGGCAACCGGATGGAGCCGGGGGAGTTGTGGGTCAGCGAATCCACCCTCCGACTGCTCCTCGACTGCGCCCGCGAAGGCCTCACCGACACCCCGGTAATTCACCGCTCGCTCGTTTCCGGCGGCACAGAAGTCCTGTTGGAAAAGCTCCGACGCGCCCTTGCGGAAGTTCGTAAGACGGCTCTTGCCGAGGGCGATGAACTGACCGTGAATTATGTGAAATCAATGTATTCTAAGTTGGTCTCCACCCTGGGTGAATCCACCGCGAATCGGGATATGCGGCGCCCGGACTGGATGCACATCATGCGCGCGAAAGCGTTCGCGAATCTGTGGATGAAAGCCAACAAAATTCACAAGGCCGGATTGCAGGTCGTGGAGATCTCCGGCACGGATGAGTTGCACGTGATCGGCGATTGGCGGTTGGTGTTCGCGGAGGGCAGGGACCTGAATCAGGTGAAGGAAAAGAGCACCTACACGTTGGGGGGTAAGCGCTGATGGCAGGATCCGAGAATCTGTGGGCTCGCTGGGGTGACTGGGGTAAGCACGACGCCCGCGGGATGAAGGGCGGTGAGGCCCTGATCCTGGAGCTCAACCGGATCGTCCACTCCTCGGGTATCACCTCGCCCGTCACCTCCCGGCGAGGCCTGGCCGCCCGCCTCCGGTACCTCGACAGCCCCGCCGGCCGCGAGGCCTTGGCTGAACAGGGCGTCACGGCCCGCTCCCTGCGCTCCTGGACGCGCGGCAAGGCCACACCCTCCCCGGCGTCCAGAGAGCGGATCGACGCGGCGTACTGGTGGCGCCGGCGCGAGAACCTGATCCGCTCCGGCTGGCTCGTCCGGCACCTCGACAACGACGGCCGCGGCCGCCGCATGGAGATCTACCCCGTCGACCAGAGCCACGTCGACTCCAAGTACAGCCGCCCCCTGAGCGACCGCTCCATCACCGTTCGGTACATCTGGACCGACCTGGTGAGTGCGTGGGGCGCTCGGGATGAGGCGCTGGTGGATGAAATCTGGGACGACGTCATCACCGACCTCGATTCCGACTATGCAGCCTATGCATATGTCTCTTCTGTCGGTATCGGAGCCTGACCCATCCCGCTATTTATAGCTGCGCCCCGGTCAAATAGGCCGGGGGCGCAGCTATGTGTGGGCGTTGCTTGTGATGGCGGTTCAGATATCGTGCGTTTTTGGTTACTGAAGGCCCAGACTGTCGAGCGCGTCGGACATGACTCCAGGCTGCTTCACCGTGTGCTCCGTATTGTTGTCGATCGTGGTGTCCTCTTCTGCGACGGCCGCCCCCGCGCCGCTGCCAGCGTTCCTTGACTGACCCTGATTGATGGCCCAGTTGCTGCCATCGTCGGCCTGGGCCGCTCCCCCGAAGGACAGGGCTGCCCCAGCGAGAGCGACAGCGGCCAGTACACGCCTCATGTTGTTCATGGCCTGCCAACGACCACGCCCGCATGCAGTTACGGCGGCTGTTTTTGGCGGGGGGTTGTGGGGTTGTGTTTTTGGTATTCGGTCAGGGGGTGTTTCGGTTTTAGTATTTGACGTTGGGTCGGTTTGGTGGGTCGGGAATCGGTGTTTTTCCTTTTGTTGGCGATCTGTCTGGTGTAGACCACTTGCTGATGCTGGTCCGGGGTTGTTGTTACGTTGTGTGGCGTGCCGGGGGAGGGGCCGGCGGGGTGGACACTCCGCGGGACCGTGTGCATACTGCTACTGAGAGGGAGCGCGCAGCGCGAGCGGCACGACCTCGGCCCCGCAGGGGCCGCACCCCCCTGAGACACCGTTACAGATAACCTGACAGCCCATCAAAACCCCTTCTGACCTGCTACAATTAAGCCGAAGAACCCCGCGGCAGCCCCCCTCCGTTGCCAGCCGGCCACCGCGGACCCACAGTCCCCGAACAACCGGGACCACCCCGCCGTCACCGCAGGTGACGGCCCATCGGGCCACACTCCGCCCGGCGTCGCGCAGCGGCTGCAGCCCCTTGGGAGTGACGCAGTCACTCCGCGTCGT